>NZ_JBVJWR010000021.1:0-80983 GCF_055602235.1 Streptomyces sp. NPDC037410
GAGGTGAGTTCCTAGACAGCTCCCACCACACCGGAGGTCTTCGCCATGTTCAAGACCAGACCAGTGTCAACAACGCTCGTGATCAATACACCTAGCGCGCGAGTCGCGGACCACCCGTGCCCGGTTACGTGCTCGGCACCGGTCCCGTGGAGGCTCGGATCACCAGTTCCGGGTCGAAGAGGAGTTCGCCGGTCGGCACCTCGCGGTTGCTGACCAGGGCGAGGACACTCAGGCCCACCTCCAGGGCGAGCCGGTCGGCCGGCTGGCGGACGGTGGTGAGTGCGGGGTCGGTGAACTCGGTGACGGTCGAGCCGTCGTAACCGACCACCGAGACGTCCACGGGTACGGAGAGACCCTGTCGCCGGATGCCCCGGATGGCGCCGAGGGCCATGTAGTCGCTGGCGGCGACGATGGCGGTGGCGCCCTGCGCCACGAGGGCCGCGGCGGCGGCCTGCCCGCCTTCCACGGTGTAGGACTGGCGGACGACCCACCGTTCGGCGTCCTCGGCGCCACGCCGGGCCATCGCCTCGACGAAGCCGCGCACCCGCCGGTCGGCGGGCCGGTTCCCGGCGGGGCCGGAGGCCATGCCGATGCGGCGGTGGCCGAGCCGGTGGAGGTGGTCGACGGCCAACTCGGCGGCGAGGGCGTCGTCGGTGGAGTAGACGGGAACGGGCACGCCGTCGGCGAACTCGCCGTTGATGCCGACATAGGGGACGCGACGCTGGCGCAGCAGCTCGTAGCTCTCGGTGTCGGCGCCCTCGACCGTGTTGGAGGCGGAGAGGAAGACCACGGCGGTCACGCCCTTGTCGATGAGCGCGGTGAGGAAGTCCAGTTCCTGGACGCCGCCGGGGAAGACGGGGCACAGGACGGTCTTGAGGCCGTGGGGGGCGAGCGCGGACTCGATCCGCTCGGCCACGTCGGCGAAGAACGGGTTCGAGACGAACTCGGTGACGACTGCCACCAGCTGGCCCTGGGTGGGGCGCTCGTAACCGAGTTCGGCCATGGCCCGCTCGACCGCCTCGCGTGTCTTGCGGGACACGCCCTGGCGCCGGTTGATCACCCGGCTGACGGTGGCCTCACTGACCTGTGCGCGGGCTGCGACGTCGGTGATGCCGACCTTCATCGCGGTCCTTCCGTGAGTGTGAGCGACACCAGGCCGCCGCGCGGGACGGCCAGGGGCCGTGGTCCGTCGGGCAGGAGCGTCAGCGGATCATTCATCATACGGCCGTCGGGGCCGTGGACCCGGGCCCTCACCGGTCCGCCCCCGCCGGTGACCTCGACCATCACCCGGTCCCTACCGGAGCCGTTCACCAGATGGAAGGTGCGGTACGCGGCCGTGTCGAGGGTCGCGACCCGGTCGCCGTGCACGCTGACCAGGCACTCCTCGCCCCGGGCCGAGTGCACCAGCGGGTACAGCTCGTCGGGCCGCCCCGGCTCGGTCTCGCCGTCGAGAATCAGCTCGCGGTGCCGGCGCCACCACCCGAGCCAGAACCGCACGGTCTCCCGGTGCTCCCGGGGCACCTCGTCGAGGCGTACGGAGATCTGCGGTACGGAGTGCAGGGCCCCGATCAACTGCCGGGCCACGGCCTCGGCACCGGCGCCGCGCGACCACATGAGCATGTCGGAGTGGACGGCGCCGCCGACCGCGAGGAGAGCGGTGTCGAGCGTGTTCACCCGGTTGGCGGTGGCGTCCGCCGGGCAGTCGAAGGAGCGCAGCATGTTCCCGTACGGGGCCATGCCCGGGCCCGTGTACGGCTGCGCAGCTCCAGCAGGATCCCGGGCCGGACGGCCTCGAACTCCTGCCGCAGCCCGTCGAGGAGCAGGGTCATGGCGTGGCCGACGTCGCCGCCGCCGTCGCCCGCGTATACGGCGGCCTCGTCGAGGAAGTCGAGCTTCAGCCCGTCGAGTCCGTATGCGCGGACGAGGGAGACGCACAGGTCGACGACGTGCCGGCGCACCTCGGGGCGGCGGGGATCGAGGACGTGGGCGCCGGGCACGGTGGCGGGGCGGGGGGCCGCGGCGGCCCACCGGTCGTGGCAGTCGGCCTGCGGGCCGAGCAGCAGGGGCGCCACCCAGAGGAGGTGGCGCAGGCCGTGGGCGCGGACGGCGGCCACGTGTGCGGCGAGGTCGGGGAACTTGGCGGGATCGGGCCGCCAGTCGCCGACGCCCGCGTAGCCGCGGCCGTTGCCGTACTCCTGCCAGCCGTCGTCGAGGATCAGGGCCCCGCAGCCGAGCTCGGCGGCGAGCGCGGCCTGGGTCTCGACGGCGGCGGCGGTGACGTTCTGGTTGAAGGCGTACCAGGTGGAGTAGACGGGGACGCGGGCCGTGTCCGGGACGTGCATCGGAGGGTGGGCGGCGGCGAGGTGGGCGCGGATCGGGCGCAGGGCGGCGGCGACGGAGGCCGCGCGGGGCGCGAGCAGCAGACGGTGGGGGCGGTCGGCGGCGGGCAGCCGGAGGTGGACGACGTGGGTGTCGTTCTCCTCGGAGACGCCGAAGCGGACCGTGGCCTCGGTGACGGGGTCGGCGGCGGCCCAGGTGAGGAGGGTGGCGCCGGAGTGCTCGTACAGGGATCCGGCGGCGGGGCCGTCGACGAGGCAGGTGGCGGCCCGCCCGGCCCAGTCGGGGACGAGGGTGCGACGCCAGCCGCCCTGTGGATGCCAGTAACCGGCCGCGTCGCCGAGGGGGACCGAGAGGCGGATCTCGACGGGCACTCCGGGGGCGTGGACGTCGAGGGCGCGCAGTCCGTCCGGCAGGCGGGTCAGGGTCCAGGAGGGGGTGGTGCCGGGGGAGAGGAGGGCGATCGAGACCCCGTCGTGAAGGGGTTCGGCGGGCACCGGGGTCTCGTGCGCGGTGGTCACGGGCTCGTCGGCCCGGGCCTGGAGAGTCATGGTCATTCCTTGACGGCGCCCGCGAGGAGGCCGGAGACGAAGTGGCGCTGGAGGAGCAGGAAGACGACCGCCATGGGGACGGCGGCGACCGACGTGCCGGCGAGGATCGCGCCGTAGTCGGTCTCGTCGAGTCCCTGGAGGGAGGCGAGGGCGACGGGGATGGTGAAGGTGAGCTCGTCGCGCAGCACGATCAGTGGCCACACGAAGTCGTTCCACTGGTAGAGGAAGAGGAAGATCGCGAGGGCCGCGAGGGCGGGCCGCATCGGCGGCAGCGCGACCCTCAGGAAGAGCCGCAGCCCACCGCAGCCGTCCATGCGGCCGGAGTCGAGCAGCTCCTGCGGGAGCGCCGCCATGGACTGCCGCATGAGGAAGATGCCGAAGGGCAGGGCGAGGTTGGGGGCGATGACGGCCTGGTAGGTGCCGAGCCACTGGAGCTCGGCCATCATGCGGAAGAGCGGGACGAGGGTGATCTGGGTGGGCACGACGAGGCCCAGCATGAGCAGCCCGAAGAGGACTTCGCGGCCGCGGAAGCGATAGGTGGCGAAGCCGTATCCAGCGAGGGTGCAGACCGTGCCCGCGAGCAGCGTGTAGACACCGGCGATGCCGAGGGAGTTGAGGACGACCCGGCCGAAGTGGGCGGTGTCCTGGAGGGTGGCGAGGTTCTCGGCGAGGTGGCCGCCGGGGAGCAGCGGCGGGGGGCTCGTGAAGAGTTCGCGCGAGCTGTGGGTGGCGCCGACGACGAGCCAGTAGAAGGGCACGGCGACGACGGCGAGGGCGATGGCGAGGCCGGAGGTGAGCAGGAGCGAGCGGCCGGCCCGCCGGCCCGGGGCCCGGTCCGTCATGGCGTGTCTCACGACTTGTCTCCCAGGAGGCGGAACTGGACCAGGCCGAGGAGGCCGATGAGCAGGGTGAGGGCGTAGGCGAGGGCGGAGGCGTAGCCGAAGTCCGCGTAGGTGAAGGCGTTGCGGTAGAGGTACACGCCGATGGTGAGGGTGGCGTTGTCGGGGCCGCCGCCGGTGAGGACCGTCGGCTCGTCGAAGAGCTGCAGCGTGCCGATGGTCGACAGGACGGTGGTGAGCAGCAGCGCGGGGCGCAGCCCGGGCAGGGTGACGTGTCGGAACGCGGCGAGGGCGCCGGCCCCGTCGACGGCGGCGGCGTCGTACAGCTCCGCGGGCACGGTCTGGAGGCGGGCGAGCAGGATGACGGCGTTGTAGCCGGTGTAGTGCCAGGTGAGGGCGAGGCCCAGGGAGATCCGGGCCCACAGGCCGTCGGTGAGCCAGGGCACGGGGTCGACGCCGACGAGGCCGAGCAGCCAGTTGACGAGGCCGTAGTCCCTGTTGAGGAGGACGGAGAAGACGATGCCGTACGCGACGAGGCCGGTGACCATCGGAAGGAAGAAGCCCAGCCGGAAGACCGGGCGGCCGCGCAGGAGCGTGGAGTTCAGGGCGACGGCGAGGGCCGTGGCGAGGGCCAGCATCAGGGGGACCTGTACGGCGAGGACGATCGCCGTGTTGCGGAGCGCGGTCCACAGCAACGGGTCGTCGAGCAGCCGCCGGTAGTTGTCGAGGCCGACGAAGGTCTCCGTGCCCGCGACGGTGCGGTGCAGGCTGATCACGAAGGACCAGCCGATCGGGTAGAGCTTGAAGACGGAGAAGAGCAGCAGGGCCGGCAGTACGAAGAGGTACGGGGCCGCCCGGCCGCGCCGCCGGGGGCGGGCGGCGGCCGGGAGCGGTGTGGCCAGGCTCACCGGGCGGCCTTCCGGCCGGTCTGGCGGACGAGTTCGGCGGCCGCCTCGCGGAGCACGGTCGCCGGGTCGGCGCCCTTGAGGAGCACCTTGGACTGGGCGTCGGTGACCAGCTTGAGAGCGCGGGCGTAGTCGGAGGTGTAGTTCACGGCCGGGGAGGGGGCCTTGAGGGCGGCGAGGAAGATCTCGCCCTTCTTCTGGCCGCTGAAGAAGGCCGAGGGCTCGTGGAAGACGGCGTCGTCGTAGGCCTTCATGAGCGCGGGGGCGATGCCCTTGCCCCGGTAGATGTGC
Source organism: Streptomyces sp. NPDC037410 (assembly GCF_055602235.1). Classification (NCBI taxonomy): domain Bacteria; kingdom Bacillati; phylum Actinomycetota; class Actinomycetes; order Kitasatosporales; family Streptomycetaceae; genus Streptomyces; species Streptomyces sp. NPDC037410. Next base: position 4,924 of record NZ_JBVJWR010000021.1, read on the forward strand.
ACCTGGGAGGCGGGGCGGGTGAGGGCGAACTCGACGAAGGACCAGGCGGCCGCCTGGTGTTCGCTGCTGCCGGCGACGGCGAGGTGGGTGGAGTTCACGGTGGCGGCGGTGGGGCCGCCGCGGCGCACGGCGGGCGGGAGCCGCACCTTCCACTTGCCGGCCTCGGCGGGCACCTGCTCCTCGACGATGCCCCCGAACCACGTGGGCCAGGGCACGACGGCGTTGGTGCCCTGCTTGAGCGAGCTCATGAGGGCGTTCCAGCCGCCGGCGAGGTCGCTGACGAGACCGGCGTCGTTCATGGTCTTGATCAGCGTCATGGCCCGCACGGCCTCGGGCGAGTCGAGGGTGACCCGGCCTTCGAGGTCGAAGTAGAAGGCGCCCTGGAGCTGGAGCAGCAGCTGGAAGAAGTTGGCGGCGTCGGGCTGGGAGGCCGGCTTGTCGATGCCGAGGAGGTGGACGCCGGTCTTGGCCTTGAGGCGCTTGCCGGCCTCGATCGTCTCGTCCCAGGTCTGGAGGGCCTCGGCGTCGACACCCGCCTTCTCGAAGAGGTCGGCGCGGTAGTAGAAGCCGGCCGAATTGGCCTCCCAGGGCAGGGCGTTCACACGCTTGCCGTCGGGGCAGACGGTCTGCCAGAGGCCGGCGGCGAAGGCGTCCTTGTGCTTGGTGGCGCCGAGCAGGCCGAGGTCGGCGGTGCCCCTGACGCCCGGGCGGTTGAGCGTGCCCGACGGAGGCGGGGCGGCCGGCTGCTTGACGGAAGTCGCGACCCTCACGGCTGGTGACGAAGGGAATTCGCGAAGTAGTAATTAGGTGAATCTCATACTGAATTACCGTCAATAGGCTCGATCTGTATATCTCGATTCGATAACGAGATTCTTTGAAAAGCCTAGACCTTTCACGTTCGCTTCCTCAACTAGCCCAATTTTTAAGAGAAGTGAGTGTTCATCAGATCGGTCAGGGAAGTAACGGTCTGATATCTCGATGGTCATTCCCGTTTGCCCGAATTCTCCACCGTGTGTGTCTGGCAGGCTTCCGCCACCCACTCCTCCGACCAAGGATTTGAGGTGCGCATGACCAGACATCGCAGGAAGCCTGAACACAGACGCAAGCCCAGGGGGTTGATGCTCGCCACCGTCGCCGTGGCGTCGGCGGCGGTGATCGCGGCAGGTATCGCCTACGCCGGCATAGGGGGTGACGCTCAAGCGGGGACGCCCGCAGCGGGCATACCCGCGCAGGCCGGGTCCACCACGGCCCCCCTCGCGCCGGCCGCCGTGCCGGCCAGGGACGAGGAACCCGAGCCCATCGTCGGAAAGCCCGCCAACGACACCCGGCGGGGGATGGTGTACGACGGGCTCAAGGCGGCCGCCAAGGGCGACCGTTGTACGGGTGTCTACCGCACCGAAGCCGGACTGTGCACCCACGGCCCCGACGCTCCGCCCAAGGGCGTGGACATCAAGGCGGACGTGGCTCCCGCCGTGAGAGCCAAGGCGCCCGCGACCGGGCGGCCGCAGGACGCGCCCGCCGCCGATGCCTCCGGGGCCAGGACCGCGGCCGCCGCGGCACCGGAGCCGGCCGCGACGTCCGGAAGCCAGGCCGTCGCAGCGGGTCCCGCGGGTCAGACCGTCCAGTGCGACGGTGACGGCAGTACCGGCAACCGCGTGCAGGTCGTGTACGTGCACGGCTCCGACCGTGACCGGTACGCCGAGTACGTCGCCTCGTTCCGCAAGTGGGCGGCCGACGCCGACCTCATCTACGCGACGAGCGCCAAGGAGACCGGCGGTGTGCGGCACATCCGCTACGTGACCGCGGCCGACTGCACGCCGACCGTGCTCGACATCGAGCTTCCGGCGTCCGCGCTCGCCGAGTTCGACGCCACCAACAGGGCGCTCGCCGACAAGGGCCTCAACCGTCGCGACCGCAAGTACATGATCTTCGCGGACACCAAGGTCTACTGCGGCATCGGCACCTTCGCCGGTGACGAACGGCCGGGCCAGAACAACCAGAGCAACTTCGGCCCTTCCTACGGACGTACCGACGCCGGCTGCTGGGGCGGTCACACCGCGGCCCACGAACTGGGGCACAACCTCGGCGCGGTCAACAACAGTGCGCCCAACACCAGTCGCGGCGCGCACTGCACGGACGAGTACGACGTCATGTGCTACTCGGACACCCCGTACTACCCCCAGATGCGGTACGTGTGCTCCAATCAGGCGGCCGAGAACATCCTGGACTGCAATCACGACGACTACTTCGACACCAACCCCAGGGCGGGAAGCTATCTGGCCACGCACTGGAACATCGCCGAAAACCAGTTCCTGATGCGGTCCGGGGGCGGCACCGGCCCCGACCCGAACCCCAGCCCGACGCCCACGCCGAGCCCGACGCCGACACCCACCAGGCAGCCCACTGGCGGCCCAGCGGTGACGGTCGGTCAGATCCAGTCGACGGCCGCTGTCGTGAGCTGGCCCCAGGTCGACGGCGCCACCTGGTACCAGGTCCTGCTGAACGGCAGGCACCTCACCTGGGTGCAGTCGGCGGTGCTGCGCATCTACAACCTCCAGCCCGGCACCGCGTACCAGGTCGCCGTCTCGGTCCGTGACAGGTCCGGCCGTGACAGCGGGGCTGGACCGACGGCCACCTTCCGGACGGCCGAAGCGGGCGGTGGCGCGACCACACCCGGCACCCGCTACACCCTCGGCAACGCGGGTACCGGCATGGCCGCGGAGATCTGGGGCGGGCGCTCCGCCGACGGCACGGTGCTCGTCGGGGCGCGGGCCACCGGCTACGCCCAGCAGCAGTGGCTGTTCGACGACGCGGGCGGCGGACTCGTCCGCATCCGCTCCGCCGTCTCCGGCAAGTGCCTGCAGACGGGCGGAGCCCCGGCCCAGGGCATGTGGATCGCCCAGCAGACGTGCGGCAACGTCGCCACGCAGAGGTGGAGGCTGTCCAGCGGCAGCGGAGCGATCACCGTGACCGACCCGAGCGGCGGCTACGCCCTGGCGGTGAGCAACCGCGCGTATTACGGGAGCTGGCTGCTCGACATGCGGCGCACCGACGGCGGTGCGACGCAGTCCTGGACGGTCCAGAAGCTCTCCTGACCTCGATCTGAACCCCCACGGCGACCTCTGGGTCGCCCCAGCGCCGGTGAACGGTCACCGTGGCCGTTCACCGGCGCCACCGCGCCGCACCCACGTACCAGGAGCACCGCAAAGATGCGTACACACCGCGCAGTCCGTCCCGGCACGGGCCTCGGCCTCCTGCTCATGCTCGTCGCCCATGCCGTGGCCCTGCCGACCACGGCCCAGGCCCACGGCGACACCGTTGAGGTGGTGGTGACCGGCCAGCGAGACGGCCATGTCACGACCGAGATCACTTGGGAGAACGACGGGGACGCCGTCGACGAGGCCGTCGCCGCCACGGTCAACGCGACCAGCCCCGACGGATCTCGTTCCATGGGCCCGTGGCCGCTGGTCCGCGACCACGGCACACGTACGGGCTGGAGCACCGCCGAGGTCCTCACCCCCGGCACCTGGAAGGTCACCGTCGACGTGGGCTTCCCCTCCCTCGGTCATGGGGAGGGAGAGATCTCGGTCCCCGCGGTCGACCCGTCACCGCCCGGCCCCCGCCCCACCCCTCCCACGCCCGCTCCGGTCCCCACCACGGCCGCCGCTCCGGTCCCGCCCGCGCCGTCCTCTCCCTCCGCGAGCCCGGTGGGCGACCGGGCAGACCGCACGGCCGAGTGGACCGTGGCCGGTCTGGCCGGGTTCGCCCTCGTCGGCGCCGCGGCCGGCCTGCTCGTACGGCGGGCCCGAGCCCGCAGGCGTTGAGGCCGTGTCATCGCAGCGTTCGACGACGCCCACCGCCTACGACCAGTCACCGCCGAGGCCGCTGGTGAGAGGTTCTGACGGTTTGCCGTCCACGCCGATCGGCACGTCTCCGGCGATCAGCACCCGGTGCATGATCCGCGGGAAGTCGAGGTGTGCGGCGTCACGAGGGGCCATGTGGATGGTGGCCCGATTGTCCCAGATCGCCACACTGCCCGGCTCCCAGCGGAAACGGACCGTGTATTCGGGGCGGACCGCCTGCTCCAGCAGCATCTCCAGAACGGCCCGGCTCTCCGAGCGGGACAGACCGATGATCTGCTCGACGTAGAAACCGTTGACGAACAGTACGCGTTCGCCGGTTTCCTGGATGACCCGTACCAACGGATGCGCGGTGGCCATCTGATGACCGAGCAGCTGCTCTACGTACGCGTCATGGCCGGGCCGCGGTTGGTAGCCGACTCCGAGGCGGTGTTCGGCCCGCAGCCCGTCCACGAAATCGCGCACGGGCGCCGACAGCCCCCGGTAGGCCGCCGCGAGGTTGGCCCAGGTGGTGTCACCACCGTACGGCGGCACGGTCTCGGCCCGCAGGATCGTCGCGGCCGGCGGGTCGATGTGGTTGCTCCAGTCCGAGTGCCAGGGGTGAAGCAGGGTGTCGTTGCGCCGGTGGAGCCACTCCGCCCGCTCCATGCCGTACCGTCCGGACAGCTCCAGCCGATCGGCCGTCGTCTCGATCTCGGGGACGTCCGGCGGGGATGCGCTGCCGCGCCGCGACCGGACGATCGGCCGGCCGAAGCGTCGGGCGAGTGCCACCTGCCCGGCGTGGTCCAGTCGCTGCCCCCGGAAGAAGACGACCTTCCACCGCAGCAGTGCCGCTCTGATCGCTTGGACCACGACGTCATCGAGATCAGCCGTCAGATCGACGCCGGTGATCTCCGCTCCGATGTGTCCCGCAACCGGATTCACCTCGACCCCGGTAGCACGCACCGTCTCTCTCACGACCGCAGCCCCACTGTCGTCATCGGATCTACCTCGAGGCGTTCCCGTGCTGCCCCGGCAGGCAAGGTTCCCACTCCGGGGTCTTTCGAACCCCAGCCGTGCGGGCCGGGCGCGGCGCGGGCGGCCGCCCATGGCCCCACGCCTACGCGGCCAGGGATTGACAGCTGCTGCAGCGTACTCAGCTCCGGTCCGGGCTCAGTTCGATGTGGTCCGGGGCCAGGTCGACCGCCACGCGGTGCTCCATGCCCAGGGCTGCCAAGAACTTCGGAGGGAGCTGGACGCGTCCGGAACGGTCCAGGACGACGTACTCGCGTTCGCTGAGCGATTCCTCGCCGTGTTCGTCGGTGACCACGCGGCGTAGGACCTCTGTGCTGGTCCGGCCGTCGCGGATCGCCACCGTGCGGCGGACTTCGCCCGCCACCATGGGGTCGTGCGTCACGATGACCACCGTCACGCCGAGTTCCCTGTTCACCGTGCGGAAGGTCTCGAAGACCGACGCGGCCGTCTCCGAGTCCAGTTCGCCCGTCGGTTCGTCGGCCAGCAGCACCTTGGGCTGGTTCACCATCGCCACGGCGATCGCGACGCGCTGCTGCTGGCCGCCGGACAGCTCCGCCGGGCGCCGGTGGGCCAGATCGCCGATCCCCAGGGCGTCCAGGACCTCCGCGACCCGGGCGGAGCGCCGTGCGGCCGCGCCGCGTCGGAAGCCACCGCCTCCCCCCAACTGCATGGGCAGGGCGACGTTCTGGGCGGCCGTGAGGAACGGCAGCAGGTTGCGGGCCGTCTGCTGGAAGACGAACCCGACCGCTTCGCGCCGGTAGCGCAGCCGGTCCCGCGCCGACAGTTCCAGCAGGTCGTAACCGGCGACCGTCGCGCTGCCCGCCGTTGGCACGTCCAGGCCCGCCAGGATGTTCGTGAGGGTGGACTTGCCGCTGCCCGAGGCGCCCACGAGGGCCACCAGGTCACCCTGGTCGACCGTCAGCTCCAGCCCTTGGAGTGCCTGCACCTCTAGGCCGTCCGCGTTGAAGATCCGGACCAGGCGATCGCAGGCGATCGCGGTGTCCGTCGTCCGGACGCGGGGCTCCGCGGCGGCCGTCACCCGGCGGCGCAGCTCCTCGTACGTCGGCTGGTCGGTGGTCAACTCTGGTCTCCTGCTCTCAACTCGGTGGTGATCTGCCGTCGCCCGGATGTCGCCGCCTCGACGAGCACGGCCGCGGCCACCAGGGCGGCCAGGCCCAGGGCCTGGGTCAGTACGGGCCCCGCCGTGAGCCGTATACCGGTCGGAACCCGTGCGCCGACCAGCGTGGACAGGTCCATCGCCGGTCCCAGCAACGCCACCGCGGCCGCCGCCGCCAGGGCCCCGCCCAGCGCTGCGGCCAGCGTCTGCGGCAGGGCCTCGGAGAGGATCAGGGCCACGCCCTGTCGGCGGCGCAGCCCCATGGTGCGCAGCCGTGCGAGCAGCGCCGTGCGTTCGGGGACGGTCCGCATCAGCGTCAGCAGTACGGCCAGCAGCGCGAAGCCGGCTGCTGCGGTCACGGAGGCCCAGAAGAGGCGCTGTGCCGACCGCTGGAGCGGATCGGTGCCCAGCTCGGCGACTGTCTCGGCAGCGGTGCGTACGAGATACAGGTCGTCAGCCGGGTCGGTCGGGGTGGCCGGGTCCTGAGCCGCGGCGGGAGCCGGGGTCGGGGCGGCCGACGGGGCCGGGAGCGCGGCCCGGACCAGTGCGCGCAGCTGGTCGCCGCCGACGGAACCGAGGCCGTACCACCGGTTCGGTCGGTCGGCGCCGTCGATGAAGGCCGTTGCGGGGCCCGCCGGCAGGACGACGGTCGCGGCGCCGGGAACCGGCAGGGCCGGGGTGCAGTCGATCACGCCGGCGACCCGGGCCCGCAGCTCTTCGCCGTTGCCGGCCCGCAGCGCGTACGCCTTCGGGCCGGCTTGTCGCGCCAGGCCGGCGCTGAACAGCGCGGGCACCGGGGCCTCGGGGGACCGCGCGTCGCCTCCGGCGAGCAGGGCGGGGTCGAAGGAGCCGCAGCCCAGGGCACGGGACAGCTGCGCGTATGCGGCCGGCTCGGCGACGACCACGGTGACCTGGGTGGCGTCTTGGGCGGTGCCCAGGACGGAGAAGTCGTCGTCGATCCACAGCGGCACGGACGTTCGTATGCCCGGCAGTTCGCCTGCGGCCTTCGCGAGCCCGCGCGGGAGCGGCGTGTCCCCGTATGCGGTGATCTTGGCGTCGCCGCCGACCGTCAGCCGTGCGACGCCCAGCCGGGCCGAGTCCACGGAGTCCAGGACGGCCGCCCCGAATCCGCCGGTGGTGACGGCGAGGAGGAGCGCGAGCATCGGCAGGACGGTGGGACTTGTCCGGCCGCCGGCATGCGGCCCGGCGTCCCGGGCCCCGGAGCCGCGTGCGGCCCGTGCCAGCCCCAGGAAGCCGACCAGCCCGGAGCGGCGGGCGGCCGCCGCCGCGAGCCACCCGGTCACCACCGGCTGGAGCCGGGCCAGCAGCAGCCCCGCGCACAGCGCGAGCAGCAGCGGGGCCGCGACCAGCAGCGGGTCCAGGTCGCTTCCGGCCGGGGCGATCCCGCGGCGGCGGACCTCCAGCACCGCGGCGGCCGTGGTGACGAGGACGAGCAGCTCTGCTACGGGCCTGCGCCACCGTCCGGCCGGGCGCCGTGGGGACAGCAGCACGGCCGCTCGTACCGGGAAGGCCAGCAGCGTGAGCAGTGTGACGGCCGCGGCCGAGAGCAGCGCGGGTGCGAGCCGGGGTGTGGGGAACAGCAGGACGGCGAGCGCGGTGGCGGCAGCGGCCGCCGGGAGCACCGTGACGGCGCTTTCGCCGAGGAGCCGGCCGACGATCGTGGTGCGCGAGCCGCCGCGCGCCAGCAGGAGCCGCAGTTCGGCCTTCCGGCGGTCCGTGGCGAGCGCGCCGGCGAGGCTCAGGACGACGAAGGCGACGGCGCCGATCCCGGCGGGTCCGATCGCGGTGAGCGGTGCGGCGGCCTGTCGGCGGACGTGGGCCTCCTTGAGGAGCTCGGGCAGCCACGAGGTGCTTTGCAGCCACTCGCGGTTGGTCTCCTGGACGAGTGCGGTGGCGGTGGGGCCGCCGACGTACGAGGCGATGTCCTTGGCCGTGGCGTCGAGCCGGTCGGCCCGCAGGCGATCGATGTCCACCGGGAGCCGCCAGAAGTCTTCGGCGGAGTGGCCCCAGGTGTCCAGTCGGTCCAGGTCCCCGGCGCCGACGAAGGCGTCGACGTCCCAGGAGAGGTTCTCGCCGTTGTAGTGCTTGCAGGCGCGGGCGAGGCACTCCAGGTCCACCCAGAAGTCATCTGCTTCGTCGGGGACGGTGAACAGACCGACGACCTCCACGGACGGCGCGTCGTCGGAGATCGGCTTGCTCTTCAGGACGGATCCCAGGCGGGCGCCGAGCGTCCGGGCCGCGCGCTCCGAGAGGGCGACCTGCAGGGGCGGCGCCTCGGCGGCGCCCTGGGAGGCTCTCGCGGGCGCGTCGGCGCGAGTGGTGGGTGCGGCGCTCGGCCAACGCCCCTCCACCAGTTTCACGTGCGCCTCTGCCTGCCGGACGTACAGCAGGGACATCCTGGGCGGGAAGCCGGACGGGCGCGAGAGTTCCGGATTCGTCAGCGTCTGCCGTTCGGTGGTCCGTGTGCCGTGGACCACCGTGTCCGGGTCGACCTGGAAGACGGCTCCCGTACGGGCGAGCATGCTGTTCAGCGTCGCGTCCAGGGCTCGGGGGTCCTCGCCGGACTCGGGAGCCGGCGCGGCGGACAGCAGGCTCGTGTTCCTCGGCCCGCTGTTGTGCAGGAAGGACCGCAGGGCCTGGTCCGCGCTCCGGTCCTGGACCCGCGGCAGCGCGGCGGCCAGCAGGACGGCGACGAACGCCAGCACGGCGCCCAGCACCGTTGCCAGTCGTGCCGCCCGCAACCGGGTCCAGACCCATGGCGCGGGCCGCGGGGCAGGGCGGGACGGCGGGACGGCGGACGGCGGCCGGGTCGTCACATCTCCTCCACGGTGCGCAGCCGGACGGCGACATCGCGGCCTCGGGGGCCGCTGGATACGGCCGTAAGCAGGGGAACGGCGGCGATGGCGGCGGCCGTCAGCAGGGTCTGCCCGAACGGCATGTCCGCCCGCACGGGCGGGAACGGCCGTCCGGCGGCGGGGGTCAGCACGGTCAGGGGCGCCATCAGGTGGACGAGGGCGACACCGAGCCCGGTCCCGGCCGCGGTCCCGATGGCGATCAGCACCCCGCCCTCGGCGGCGGAAGCCCGGGCCAGCGACCGGCGCGGTGCGCCGAGCGCCAACAGGATCGAGGATTCCCGTCCGCGCACGCGCCGTTCGGCGGCGACGGAGGTCGCGAAGCCGATGGCCGCCACGACCGCGGACGCGGCGGCGAGGACGGCCAGCACGCTCTGAGGGCCGGCGCTCAGCGGGTCGTCCAGCAGGCGCGCGGTGGTCTCGTCGCGCAGTTGGACGCGTTCGGTCCTGCTCCCTTCGCGCAGCTCGGCCGCGGCGCGGGCCGGGATCGGGTCGGCGGCCGAGGCGGCGGGCAGCCACCACTCGGTGGGCGGATCCGGCTGCTGGCCTGAGGACTCGAGCAGGAACCGGCCGATCGTGCGCAGGTCGACGGCGAGCGCCGTCCGTCCGGCCACGGGAAGTGCGTCCACGGCGGCGGTGATCCGCACCGGGACGTTCGCGCCGTCCAGCATGACGCGGACCGTCTCGCCCACCGAAGCACCGATCGACCGCAGGTAGCCGGTGGTGGCGACCGCCGGAACCGCGGCGGGCAGTGGCGTGGCGGGCTTCGGGAACAGCATGGTGCTGACACCCCTGTCGGTGCCGAACCCGCCCCAGTAGCGCAGCCGCAGTACGTCGGTGGAACCGGCCGGGACCGGGGACAGTGCGGGGACCTGGAAGGAGGGCCGCCCTTGTGGGGGAGCCGACTGCCAGCCGCCCGTGGCCCTCGCGGTGCCCGGCGCGGTGACGCTCACGGCGCCGCCGTCCACGGTGTCGGAGACGGTGATCCGGCGCACGGTCAGTTCGGCGCCGTCCCCCGCGGGTTCGCCGTTCCCGGCGTACGAGAGGCGCATGCCCGCCAGCGTCAGCGGCGCGGCCGCCGACCCGATCGGGGCACCGGTCAGTGTGTCCAGAGTGAACGGAAGAGTGGCGCTGCCGTGGGCGGGCAGGGTGACCGACGGCGTCGCATGGGTCGCCCCGAACCGGTCGCGCAGCAGCAGGCTCACGGCCGCCCAGTCCGTACCAGTGGACCGTACCGTCACGTCGAGGTTGATCCGGCGGGGGGATCCGGGCAGGGCGAGGCCGGAGGCCTGGGCGGGAGCGGGGGCCGCTCCCGCGGCGCCGGTCGCCGCCGGAGAGGCCGGGCCACCCGCGGCGAGCGGGGCGAACAGCTCCCGCATCCCGTGGCCGCCGCGCAGATCTGCGCGCAGCGGCACCCGCTCGTCGACCTTGGTGGCATCCAGTGCGAGGAGGTCGACGACGGTTCCGTCCGGCAGCTTCTGCTCCCGGCGGACCACCGGGTTCAGGCGGTCCCCGCCCGGCAGCGCCCCGTAGCGTCCGCCCTGCCCCATCGGAGACATGCTGCTCTCGGAGATCCGGAGGCCGCCCGCGGTGGCGAAGTCGGCCTGGTCGCGCTGGGAGGCGGACCAGGCGGTGTGCTGGCCGAGAGCAAGGACCCCGCTCGAGACGGCGAGGACGAGCAGCAGCACGGGCCCGGTGGCCCGGCCGGGCCTTCGGGCGAGCTGCCAGCCGAACAGGGCCGGGGCCAGGCCCCGGCCACGCGCCGACAGCGGTCCCGCAGCCCGCGCTGCGAGCGGAAGCAGCCGCAGGACCAGCAGCGTGCCCCCGCACAGGGCCAGCGGCGGGGCGAGTACCAGGACCGGGTCCACGCCGAGCCCGCCGTCGGCCGATGCGCCGGGCGCGGGGGAGTCCGAACCCGCGTACTGCGACAGTTGCTGGTAGCCGAGTACGGCGAGGAGCAGCACGGCCAGGTCCACGCCGGAGCGGGCAGCACCCGTCACCAGGGCCTGTCTGCTGCCTACGCGGCGCAGCACGGCGGCCGAGGCGCCGCGCAGGAGGGAGGGCAGGGTCGTCAGCAGGACGCACGCCAGCGCGCAGCCGGCCGCTACGGGCCAGACCAGCCAGGTGTCCGGTATCTCCAGGCGGACCCGTCCGAGCGGTCCGAACCGGCCGAACAGGTTGAGCAGGGGCGGTGCGAGCAGCGGTGCCAGGACCGCCGCGGGCAGGGCGAGCAACAGCGACTCGACCGCGGTGAGCGCGCCGAGCCGGCGGCGGGAGACGCCGCGCGCGGTGAGCAGGACACGCTCAGGCTCCTGGCGCACCGTCAGGATGTGGGAGACGAGGAGCAGCGCTGCGGTCGACAGGACGGCGAGCTGGAGCGCGCCCGTCAACAGGGTGGAGCGGGCGACGACCAGGCCCGAGTCCAACTCGGACAGGAGTTGCGGCAGCCCGGTGGCAGCTCGCAGCGAGGCGGTGCGCTCGAGGGAGCGCGCCGCGGGGTCCGTCGCGGTCCGCAGGGCCCCGGCTTCGGACGTGCGGATCGTGCGCAGGTCCGGGGTCAGCAGCGTGAGGCGGTATTCCTGCAGCAGGGTGCCCCCCGTGAAGGCGCTGTCGTCCACCAGGAGCGGGCCGTAGACGGCGAAAGTGTCGGACTGGATCTCCCGGCCGCCGAGCGGGTCGAGCTGCCAGTACCCGGCGTCTGCGTCAGAGGCCCGGTACACGCCGGTGACCAGCACGGTCAGGGGAGGACCACCGAAGCGGTCGTCGAGGTGGACCGGTGCGGGCAGCGCGGTTTCGGCCAGGCCGAGCCGTGCGAGTACCGCGCGCGGTACGGCCACCTGTATCGGCGCCGTCGGGGTACCGGCCCCGGCGGGGACCGGCCCGGGCCACGCACCGGCGAGCAGTTCCACGTGCTCCCGGGCGAGTGCGGCGAGCAGGGTCAAGTCGGCGTCGCGGCCTGGAGCGGCGGCGCCGGGCAGTCCGTACGACCGGCTGCGGGCCACGCTCTGAGAGGCCACCGGAAGCCGCCCGAACACCTCGTCGGCGAAGGTCCGGACGGACTCGTCGTCCTTGGCGCGCAAGGAGGCGGGATGGCCACTGGTGATCACGACGGTGGTCCGGGACTGTTCAGGGCCGGTCAGGGCCCGACGGAGCCCTTCCTCCCCCACACCACGGGTGAATGCCGCAAGCGCAGTCAGCGAGGTTGCGCTGATCAGTACGGTGAGCAGCACGGAGAGAGCGAGGGGCCATCGCCCGCGCAGTCGGCGAACGACGAAGCCGAGCACGTGTTTTGGTTCCTTCCCTGGAGCGTCCGCCAATAGATCACGCGCATGACGCGTGAGTGTCGCCTCGGGAGCCCACGGCCTGCGGACACTCGCTGCTCCGGCGCGCAAATGCCCGCGGTTCATTGCCCATTGGCGGACACCCCTTACCGGATACCGGACGATGCTGCCAGCTTTGAGCCGCAGAGGAAAGGGGCTTGAGTGCCTGATGTTGTAGATGAGTAAATCTGATTCATGGCTGCAGCGGCAGCGCGCGGGACGCCGGCCAGTCCGGCCCGCGCGGGCGACACGACAGGGGAGGGTGCGATGAGGGGCCAGCAGGAACCGGCGGTTGTACCGCCGGCGCGGAAGAGCGGCGACGCTCCGATCGTGGTGGTGGACGACGTGCACCACAGTTTCGGCAGAGGACCGCAGGCCGTCCACGCCCTGCGCGGGGTGTCCTTCGAGGTCCGCCGCGGCTCGCTCACCGCCCTCAGGGGCCGCTCGGGCTCGGGCAAGACCACCCTGCTGAACCTCGTCGGCGGTCTCGACACCCCCGCCGGCGGCCGGATCACCCTCGACGGCACCGAGTTGGCGGCCCTCGACGAGGCGGGCCTGCTCGCCCTGCGCCGCGACCGCATCGGCTTCGTGTTCCAGTCCTTCGGTCTCATCCCCGTCCTCACCGCCGCCGAGAACGTCGGCGTACCGATGCGACTGCGCCGCGTACCGGCCAAGGAGCGCGAGGAACGCGCCCGGACCCTGCTCGCCCTGGTCGGCCTCGCGGACCACGCCGAGCAGCGCCCCGGCGAACTCTCCGGTGGCCAGCAGCAGCGCGTCGCGGTGGCCCGCGCCCTGGCCAACGACCCCGACCTGATCATCGCGGACGAACCCACGGGCCAGCTCGACTCGGAAACCGGCCGATCGATCATCGAGCTGTTGCGCGCGGTGGTACGCAGCCAGTCGGTCGCCATCCTCGTCGCCACCCACGACCCCAACCTGATCGAACTCGCCGACCGGGTCGTGGAACTGCGCGACGGCCGCATCGTGGAGCCCATCGCGGCCGACGACACAAGTCCGACGGCGGACGCGACCCCGCAAGGCGCGGAGGAGCCGGCGAGCTCGCAGCGGCACTGACGGGCGATACCGGGACAGCCACGGAGGTCAGACAGAACCGCCTGCACGCGGCGGCCGTCGTGCGGGCGGCGGATCGGGCAGTGAGCGGCACGGAATCCCTGCAGCCCCCAAGCCCCCGGACCGGCCGAAGCCGACTGATGAGCAGCGACTCACGGAGCACATGACCGAGGGCGAAGACGGGTGACCACCGGGTCTGTGTCGTCACTCCGAGCCGGCGAGGCTCGAAGCCTGCACGGGCAGAAGGCCACAGAGTCGGCCGAAGTCCCGGGTGTCGACGGCGTCGGGGTAACCCCTGATCCAGTCCCTCGGCGGCGGGTCGTGCGGCTCTTCCAGGCCGTGGCACCACTGCGAGATGATGTCGTCGCCGAGAGCGAGGGTCCGTGACGGCGGTGCGCAGTATGACGGCGTGCTGTGGTATGCGGTCGCGGTCCACGGACCAGACGGCTCCGATCGAGGCGCCTTCGTGGGCGATCCAGTTCCGTGCCTGCCTGGCCTTGTGCAGGGTGTCCATGTCCATGGTCTGGCCCATCGCGTGTGCGGCCAGGCCGTGCAGGGTGCCGCCCAGGAGCTTTTCGGCGGAGGCTGCCCCGGCGTCCGGCTCCGAACACTGGCCGAAGTGGCCGGCGACGGAGAGGGCGCGGGTGCGGGAGTCGAGGCCGGTCTGCAGGCCGCCGAGTGTCTTGCGGGTGAGTACGTGGAGCTCGACTCCGATGAGGCGGTGGGGGGACGGCGGCGCGGCCGAGGCGTTCGCCGCGGTAGTGGCGGGCGATTTGGATGCCCTGGATCTGGGCGTCCTGGTGCTCGAGCCGGAACTGGTCGTCCGCCGTTCGGGCCTCGCCCCACGCTGACCGGACCTGCCGTTCCGGGAGCCCCGGCGTACATCTCGCTGAGGAGTCGTCGACAGCCGCGTAGCACTTGAGGACGATCCCGCGTCCGTATCGAGGCGGACTTCTCGGCCGAGAGGGAACCCCGGCCCGCGGTCGCCGTCTTGGTCCTCGTGTCGACTTGATCGTCGAGTCGACCCGAGGAGGGGTGATGGCAGGTCAGGTGCGTAGGACGAGGCGGGCGAAGGCATCGGCGCCGGAGTACCAGGGTGCTCTGGAATCGTTGTCGGTGAACGCCTCACTGCCCGAGGTGTTGGCCCGGGGCATGGAGGAGCTGCGGGCGGCGGAGCGGGCCGGGGACCGGCGGGAGGAGGCGCGCTGCGGGCTGGCCGTGGCGGAGGCCTGCCGCAGGCTCGGGCGCATCGAGGAGGCCGACCGGGCGTGGAAGGCGAGCTACCGGGCGGCGCGTTCGGCCGGTCACGAGGGGGCCATGGCGTGGGCTCTGTGGAGCGGCGGCACGCTGGCCCGACAGCGCGGTGCGTTCAGGCTGGCGTACCGCTTGCTGAGGCTGGCCGCCGAGACGGGCGAGCGGGGCGGTGACGTCGTCGTGCGCGGCTACTCGCTGGCGGGGCTCGCCGAAACCGGGCGGATACAGGGCGATTACGCGGCGGTGAGGAGGCTGCACGAGCAGCTGCTTGCCGAGGCCCGCCGCCGCGGCGAGGCCCGGCACACGGTGTGGGCGCTGGAGGGCATCGCGCAGATGCACCGCAATACCGGCGAATACGACGAGGCCCTGGCCCTGTTCGAGGAGGCGGCCGACACGGCGTCCCGAGCCGAGGACCGGCGCGGGTGGGCATGGGCGCTGCGCGGCATCGCGGACGTGGTGTCCGTGCGCGACGCCGATGTGGAGCGCGCTCTGTCGCTGCTGTCCCAGGCGGAGGAGGCCTGTCGGGAGATGCGGTTGTCCAGTGCGCTCGCCTACAACCACAAGATGCGCGGCAACGTGCTGTACCGGGCGGGCCGCTACGAGCAGGCCCGTGAGATGTACGCGCTGGCCCTTGAGGAGTTCCGCGAGATGGACGAGCCGCGCGGGACGGCGCTGTCGCGACTGGGGCTGGTCAAGGCCTCCGCCCACCTGGGCCGCGACGCCGCGCACACTGCCGCCGACCTGGCCGAACTGCGCTCGACGCTGGACCGTATCGGGCTGCGGCATGCCCGGGACATGGTCGACAAGGCAGCGGCCGAACTGGGGGTGGGCCCGCTGCCGGACCACGGCGGCCACGAGCAGGGCGCCGCGAGGCCCGTGGTGCCGGCGGTCGGGGCCGAGGCGCTTCAGGCCGCCGATGTGGAGTGCCTGCGGTGAGCGCCGTCCCGACACCATTCTCGCCGGTGGGCTCGCCGGGCGCTGCAGTCATGGCCCCGGTGCGTTCCTCACGTGATCGCGACAGTGATCGCGACATTGATCGCGAGATTGATCACGACGTCGATCACGACGCAGCGCCGATCCGTGTCCTGGAGCGTTGTCGTGAACTCGTCCGGCCCGCGCTGGTGGAGGCGGTGGGCAGCCTCCATCCGTGGACCGGTGAGATGGCGGCGTACGCGCTGGGCTGGTCCGACACGGCCGGTACTCCGGATTCCGGCGGGTCCGAGGGCAAGGGAGTACGCCAGGCGCTTGCCGTGCTCGGGGCGGAGGCGGTCGGGGCTGATGGCGCGGAGGCCGTTCCCGGCGCCGTGGCCGTCGAACTCGTGCACACCTTCTCGCTCCTCCACGACGACATCATGGACGGCGACGCCCTGCGCCGGCAGCGGCCTGCGGTGTGGAAGGAATACGGGACCGGCCCGGCCGTACTCGCCGGCGACGCGCTTCTCGCCCAGGCCGTGACCACCCTGGCCGAGACCTCGGGCCGGCACGCGGCGGCCGCGGTCCGCTGCCTCTGCCGGACCCTGAACGCGCTGGTGTCCGGCCAGGCACAGGACCTGCGCTTTGAACACCGTCCGTGGTACGGCCCCGGCGCAGTCGGACCGGAGCAGTACCGGTCGATGGCCGAACACAAGACAGGCTCCCTGCTGGGCTGCGCCGTTGCGCTCGGCGCGGTCCTCGGCGGCGCCCCCGACCGGACCGTGACCACGCTCGAACGGGCGGGGCGCCATCTCGGCCTCGCCTTCCAGGCGGTGGACGACATCCTCGGCATCTGGGGCGACCCCGCCGTGACCGGCAAACCCGTCCACGCCGACCTGCGCAGGGGCAAGAAGACCTACCCGATGCTCGCCGCACTGGCCGGCGGAGGCAGGGCCGCGCATGAACTGGCGGCGCTGCTCGCCCCTCCCCAGCCGCTCGACCACGAGGCCGCCGCACACGTCGCGGCACTCTTGGAGGAGCTGGGCGGGCGGACCGCGACCCGCGAAGAAGCGCGCCGACACCTGGACACCGCCCGCCGCGCGCTGCGCGACACGTCCCTCACGCACACCGCCGCACAGCAATTGGACAGGCTGTTCACGTACGTGCTCGACCGGACCAGGTGATCACCGTTCCGCCTCGGTGATCACCCCGCGGTGACGGCTCGACGACGGGGACCCGCAGCGGAGCGCGGAACGACGGCGGACCGAGAGGACGAGTCGGCGGATCGTCAAAGCTGCCCCGCGTGGGCTGGTACGAAGGCTGCGGTTTCGAGCTGACGGGGACAGGCCCGCGGCCGTCCGGCGGGCCTCATAGCCGACGGCCGAAAGTCAAGCACCATCACTCGTTCGAGTGGGGATCGTGGGTCGGCTCTCCGCCACCGCCATCTCGACCGCTGAGGATTCGGCGGGGCCAACTACGCCGAGGGCGACGATGGAGGACGGCGAGATCGGCATGGAGGGCGCCGGCAGCGACATGCAGGGCCGGATGGAGGTGGGACTACGGGCAGCGCGGAAGGCTCTGACCGCGCACTTGAGCGCGGTGGTCGGCTCCGATGGTGCGGTGCGTGCCCCCGTGTGCCAGCCGGACCCTGGAGTCGGCGTTGCTGTTGGTGCTGTTGCGTCGCCGTGGCGGTCATCTGGTGGCGGAGCGGGAACTCGCCGTGTACCTGGCCACTGCGGGAGCGCAGGGCAGCGGGTTCGATGCGGCGCTGGCGCAGGCGGTGCTGGAGGGCCGCAGAGCCGGTACCGATGTGGTGGCTGACCTGCTGGCCGGCTTCGATCATTTCTCGTTGGCGCGCAAGCGGTTGCTGTTCGACGTGTACCTGGCGGTGGCGGGTGCCGTTCCGTTCGAGGAATCGATTTGGACATGGCTGTGATTGTGGTGTTCGGGACCGCCAGGCACCATCGGCAGAAGCTGGGACGGATGCAGGCAGAAACGAAGGGCAGTGCTCTGCATGAGTCGACGTACCGGTCCATCGGACAGTCCAGGCGCCTGGTGCACCTCGCCGAACGTGCTCAGCAGCACCCGAGCTTCTTCGGTGAGTAGCTGACCAGCAGGTTCTTGGTCCACTGGTAGTGCTCCAGCATCGAGGCGGGAGGTTGACCCCTGGGAGGCTGCGGCACGTCTTCTCGACCGCTCGCTCGACCGGGCGATCGCGCGTCGGACCGCCCCGTACGCGCCGCCACTACGGGGCGCGAATGGCCAAAACGCACTAGGACCGCGCCCCTTGACAGGCGCCGTCGCAGGCCCCCTCGCGCCTCGCGGAGGTACCGTTCTGGACCCGGACGCGCAGGGGGCCGACACCGCCCGCCACCATGGTCGGCGTCCGCGGTGCGCCGACCGGCGGCCATCGTTCCGGCCGCGCGGCGGCGGCCTCTGGGCCGGGCCGGACGCGCCCGGAATACCGCTCGACGATTGGCCGGTTCCGGTAGATCCCGGACGGACCGCCTCCGGTGGATTCTGTAGCCCCGTGTACTTCCGGCGAATCGTAGGAGGTCCCACATGTCCATCATGTCCATCACTCGCGCGGATGAGATTGTCACCGCCTGGCTCCAGGGTGCCGAGACGGCCTTCGGCGCCGACAACCCGGCCGGCCCGCTCTACGTGGGTGGTGCGGCCGGAGAGGCCGCGCTGACCGACGGCACCGAGGCGCTGCTCACCGGGTGCAGCAGCTGTACGGGTTCGCTGCACAGCTACTGCTGCTGACGAACCGCCGTACGGCACCGGACGCACCACCCGGGGAGCCCTCAGGGGCTCCCCGGCCCGGCGAGGCCCGGCGAGGCCCGGCGAGGCCCGGCGAGGCCCGGCGAGGCCCGGCGAGGCCCGGCGAGGCCGGCCCCCGCGTGCGGAAACCCGACCAAGACACCAGGAGAGGACTCAGCATGGTGGAACCGGTGGCAGCGGCCCGCGCGGCCGACGGACCGCCGCCCGAGGGATGGTTCGCGGGCCCCGTGGACGCCTTCGCGGCCCCGCTGTTCGCGGAGCTGGACGACCGGATCCCAGGGATGGCCGGGCTGGCCTCCGACGAGCGGGAAGTCCTGCGCGAGGCGACGCGCGAGGCTCTCCGCCGTACCCTCCAGCTGCGGCTCAACCGGGTGCTCCTGCTTGAGCTGCGGGCTGCCGCCCTCGCCGGCGACCTGCCCGGCACGGACCCGTCCGCGCGATGGGACGCCTTCCTCCGGCAGGCCTCCGCGCCCGGCTTCTCCGAGACCCTGCACCGGCGCTACCCGGCGCTGCGCCGACGGGCCTTCGCCTCCGGACGCCTGCTGACCGAGGGCGCCCTGGAGCTGGGTGCGCGGCTCGCCGCGGACCGGCGGGCCGTCGCCGGCCTGCTCGGGGGCGATCCCGGACCGCTGCGCGCCCTGGAACTCGCCCGAGGGGACACCCACCACGGCGGCCGGGCGGTGGCGCTGGTGGTCTTCGAGACCTCCTGCGTCATGTACAAGCCGCGACCGGTGGAGGTGGACGCCGCGCTGCGATCCTTCGTCGCCGCCGTCCCCGGCGCCGAGGACCTGGGCGTACCGAGGGTGGTGGTTCGGGACGGCTACGGCTGGGCCGAGCACCTCGGGCACCGCTACTGCCAAGGCGAGGCGGAACTCGCCCGCTTCTACCGCGCCCTGGGCGGCTGGCTGGCGGTGATGCGGCTCCTCGGCGGGACCGACCTGCACGCCGAGAACCTCGTGGCCCACGGTCCGGTGCCCGCCGTCGTCGACGCCGAGGCCCTGTTCACCCCCGATGTCGAGGTTCCGCCGAGTGGGCGCGGCGACGCCGTGGACCGGGCGGCCCGGACGATCCGCAACACCGTGCTGCGCACCGGCATCCTCCCGCTGCGCACCGACGGCTACGCCCTCGCAGGCGTGGACCTCTCGGCCGCCGGTGGTCTGCCCGGTCAGCAGCCGCAGATCCGCGTCCCGGTCATCACGGACGGAGGACGGGACACCGCCCGTATGGAGATCGCCGCGGTGGACCTGCCGCCGGCCCGCAACCAGCCCAGCCCCGAGCCGGTGCTGATCCGCCACTGGGACCAGGTGCTCACCGGCTTCGACGGGCTCACCGCGGCCCTGGCGGAGCTCGACGCGGGCGGTGGACTCGACGCGCTGTTGCGGGTGTTCGACGGCTGCCGGGTCCGCAGGATCCGGAGGCCCACACAGACGTACACGGACATCGGCCGGATGCTCTGGCACCCGGCTTCGCTGCACGACCCCGACGCCGCCCTGGCCCGGGCCCGGGACATCCTCCACCGCAACGCCCTCGCCGCCCCGGGCGCGCCCCGCGAACCGGCCGTGATCGACCAGGAGATAGCGGACCTCCTGGTCGGAGACATCCCCGCGTTCGGCGAACGGGTGGGCGGACAACGCCTTGACGCCTTCCTCGCCGGGTGGCGGCGGGCGGACCTCACCCGTGAACGCGACACCATCCGCAGCGCCCTGGTCGGCGCCTACCTGAACGAACGCAGGCTTCCCGACCGGGTACGGACGCCCGCCCGCGCGCCGCACGTCGAGGACCTGGACCGGCGGCGCCGCACGCTGGCGGCCCAGGCCGTGCGGACGGTCTGCGAGGCGGCCGTGCACGGTGCCGACGCCACCACGACCTGGATCAGTCCCGTGCTCACGGACTACGGCTGGGCCGTCCGCCCGCTGGGCGCGGACCTCTACACCGGGCAGGGCGGCGTCGCCCTCGCCCTCGCGGAGTACCAGCGGGAGCAGCGGGCCGGCCGAGCCGATCCGGTGGCCGGTGTCGAGTCCGTCCTTGCCGGCACCCTGGAGGTCCTGTCCGCCACCGAGGACACCACGCCGACCCGTCAGCTCGGCGGGTTCACCGGCGTCGCCTCGCAGGTGTGGACCTGGGCCGTGCTGCACCGCGTCCTCGGCACGCCCGGGCTGCTCGACCGTGCCCGTGCCAGGGCCGCGCTGCTGACCCCGGAAGCCATCGCCGAGGACCGTGCCCTCGACGTGCTCAGCGGCGTGGCCGGCGCGGTCGTCCCCTTGCTCGACCTCGCCGAACTCACCGGCGAGGAGCGGTGGTCGGAAGCAGCCGCGGAGGCCGGTCGGCATCTGGAGCGGACCGTGGTCGTCGACGACCGCGGAGCACGGTGGTCCACGGTGATGTTCCCCGAGGGCATCGGCGGATTCGCCCATGGCGCCACCGGCGCCGGGTGGGCGCTCACCAGGCTCGCCCTCTCGTCCGCCGGGAGCCCGGCCGACCGGCGCCGGTGGTACGAACTCGGCACTCTGGCGCACGACTTCGAGGAGTCGCTGTACACGCCGGAGGCAGGGGCCTGGGTCGATGCGCGGATCGGGGGAGACGTCGACCATTCCACCGCGTGGTGCCACGGCAGCACGGGCATCGGCCTGGCCGCCCTCGACCTCCACCGGCGCACGGGTGACCCCCGCCACCTGGACACCGCGCTCCGCTCGGGGCCGGCCGGCCTGCGCGAGGGGTTCGGCTGGAGCCACACCCTCTGTCACGGCGACCTCGGACTCTGGGAGCTCCTGCACCACCTGCGCGGTCTGAAGGGGTACGAGGGACCGTCCGCCGCACAGGCCGACGCGGAGTTGATCACCGGCATCGAGCAGCGCGGTCCGGTCGGTGGCCTCGCCAAGGAGGCGTTCGCCCCGGGTCTGCTCCCCGGGCTGTCCGGGGTGGTGCACCACCTGCTCCGGATGCACCCCGACGCACGCCTGAGCTCGCCTCTCCTCCTGGCCCACCCCGAGGGGCCGGACACCATCTGACGCGATCTCCCGCCTCGGACGCCGACCGGTGGCGGACTCCGCGAGCGGGTCGGCCCAAGGGCGTACGGGAGTGACCCGCTCCCGGATCGGCCGTCGTCGACGGAGCCGTGGTCGGTCGGCGGCCTCGCCGTACCATCGGCCTCGTCGGCATCGAATCCTTCCGCCGTCGGCGCGGCAGGCCGAGCTCCGTACCCTGTCCGACACCCCTGCTGCTTCGCCGAGGGAGGGGACCATGAAAGGGAGGCGCCCGGTGGGGAAGCGGCCCGTGGAGACGGGGCCGGTGAGGATGGGGCCGTGGCGGTTCGTGCTGTGGTTCGGCGCGGTCAGCCTGCTCGCCGACATCGTGTACGAGGGGGCCCGCTCGGTCACCGGGCCGCTGCTGGCGTCGCTGGGGGCCTCGGCGCTGGTCGTCGGCGTGGTCACGGGCGCCGGTGAGGCGGCGGCGCTCGGGCTGCGACTGGTGTCGGGCCCGCTGGCGGACCGCACCCGCCGCTTCTGGGGCCTGACCATCGCCGGATACGCCCTGACCGTCGCCTCCGTGCCGCTCCTGGGTGCGGCCGGGGTGCTATGGGTGGCGTGTGCCCTCGTGATCGCCGAGAGGGTCGGCAAGGCCGTCCGCTCCCCGGCGAAGGACACCCTCTTGTCCCACGCCGCGGCGGCGACGGGACGGGGCCGGGGCTTCGCCGTGCACGAGGCGATGGACCAGGTCGGCGCCCTGATCGGTCCCCTGTTCGTGGCCGGAGTGCTGGCGCTGACCGGCGGCGATTACGGTCCGGCGCTCGGCCTGCTCGCCCTGCCCGGCCTCGCGGTCCTTGGCCTCCTGTACCGGCTGCGGGCCCGGGTGCCGGATCCGGAAGCCTACGAGCGCGAGGCGGCCGCCACGGCCGTACCGGCGCCGGACCATCAGGCAGGGGACCGACGTCTGCCGAGGGCGTTCTGGACGTACGCCGCGTTCACGGCCACCACCACGACCGGGCTCGCCACCTTCGGCGTCCTCTCCTTCCACCTGGTTCAACGGCACCTGCTGTCCGCCGCGTGGGTGCCGGTGCTGTACGCGGCGGCGATGGCCGTGGACGCCCTGGCGGCGCTGGCCACCGGATGGCTGTACGACCGCCACGGCCCCCGGGTTCTGATCGCCCTGCCGGTGCTCACGGCGGGTGTGGCGATGCTGGCGTTCACCGGCAAGCTGGGGATCGCGGTCGCGGGATCGCTGCTGTGGGGTGCGGCCATGGGCATCCAGGAGTCCACCCTGCGCGCCACGGTCGCGGATCTGGTGCCCAGCGACCGGCGGGCGACCGCGTACGGCCTGTTCGCCGGTGTGGTCGGCGCTGCGAGCCTGGCCGGCGGCGCACTGATCGGCGGCTTGTACGGCTACTCGATTCCCCTGCTGATCACCGTGGTCGTCTCCGTCCAGGTGCTCGCCGTGGTGTTGCTGATCGTCCCCCGCGCTCCGCGGCGTTGATTCCGCCGACGCCGCGGGGCCCGCGCCCGCCGGGAACCGGGCAGCCGTGCCCGTCCACCCGGCACACGTCATCGCCCAGGCGGCCTCATCCGCGTCCCCCGTCGCGCTGACCCCTCGGCGCGCCGCCGTGGCAGCGCCGGGCGGCACCGGCCCTAGTGAGGGGGACAGGAAGTCCCCGATCCGTCGGAGAGCACCATGCACCAGCGCGGCCTCGCAGCCGTCTCGCTCGCCGCCGTCACCCTGTGCACCGCGGTGTGCGGCGGCTGCTCCAGCAGCACGAAGACCACCGGTCAGGCTGGCTCGTCCCCCGCGGCCTCGCAGGCGGCGATGACGTCGGCGAGCGCCTCGCCCAGCGCCTCCGCCGGTGCGGGCGGAGGGACGAGCGTCGCGGTGGCATCCGTCGGCAAGTTCGGCGACATCCTGACCGACTCCCAGGGCAAGACCCTCTACCTCTTCGAGAAGGACACCTCGTCCTCCTCCACCTGCTACGACGCCTGTGCCACGGCCTGGCCACCCGCCCTCACCACGGGCGCTCCCACCGCCGTCAAGGGCGCCGACCAGGCCAAGCTGACCACCACCACACGCACCGACGGCAAGACCCAGATCGTCTACAACGGCCACCCGCTGTACTCCTTCGAGGGCGACAAGGCCAAGGGAGACACCAACGGCGAGGAATCCAGCGCCTTCGGTGCCAAGTGGTACGTGGTCAACCCGGCCGGCGACAAGGTCGAGGGCGACTGATCCGCATGGCCGGCGACGAACGCCCGATGCGGGGAGGGACGCGGCGCGGGCGGACGGTACGGGTCGTGCTCTGGGCGCTTCTGCCGGTCGCGACGGTGGTCGGCGTGTACTGGTTCGGACGCGCGCACACTCCGGCCTACGCCACCAGCCTCTTCGGCACCCGCTTCGGCGACGCCCAGCAGCTGAAGGCCGAGCTCGGTACCGCCCTCCTCGGCCTCGCGCTGATCCAGCTGCTGCTCGCGCTCTGGCTGTACGGTCGGCTGCCCGGCCTGGGGACGGCGCCACGGCCGGTCGGACGGATCCACCGACTCGTCGGCCTCGCGGCCTTCCTGCTGTCCCTGCCGATCGCCCGGCACTGCCTGGTCGGCTACGGGGTGGAGCTGACCGACGCCCGCACCGCCCTGCACTCGCTGAGCGGCTGCTTCCTCTACGGAGCCTTCGTCGCCAAGGTGATCGTCGTCCGGCACCGCCGGCTGCCCGGCTGGGTCCTGCCCGTGGCCGGCGGCGCCCTGGTCCTGACGATCGCACTGCTCTGGTACTCGGCGGCCTTCTGGTACCTCAACACCTTCAACGCGCCGGGCCTCTAGCCGGCCGGGCGTCCATCGCCGCGCTTGAGGAGGGGACACGTGCCCGCATCCGTCGGGCCGGCACGGCCGGGGTGGGCACCCGGGCCGGCACGGCCGGGGTGGGTACAGGACGCCCACCCCGGACCGGGAACCACATGTGTATCGCGAGTGCGGCCAAGGCGTTCAGCGGGGCGGTGGCCTTCAGCCCGGTGGACCGGTGTGCCCTGGCCCTCACGACACGACCGGCGAACGGCTGCCCGTGTCTTGCTGGACCACGGGCGCCCCTGAGACCGGCTTTCACGGTCGCGCTGCGATCGGGCCACGACCGGGCCGCGGCTGGGAAGCCTCGACGACGGCGCAGGGCGCGAATATGGCTGAAAGTAGCGTGGGTTGGGGTGAACCAGGAGATACGCGCTGGTAACTTACGTGAGTTGATCAAGGTCGAGGCCCCCCTCCGCGGAGCCCTTGGCCCGAGCCACCCCCCCCAAGCAAGGAACCGCATTGGCCCGCACCATCCGCACGACGGCCCTTCCACTCGCCCTCTCCGCCCTCCTGCTGTCCGCCGCCCCGGCGTTCGCCGACGCGCCCACTCCGCACCTGGACGCGGTGGAGCAGTCCCTGCGTCAGGTCTCTCCGGGCCTGGAGGGATCCGTCTGGGAGCGCACGACGGGGAACAGGCTGGGTGCCTCCACCCCCGGCGCCTCCGACTGGCTGCTCCAGACCCCCGGCTGCTGGGGCGATCCCACCTGCGCCGACCGCTCAGGCTCCCGGCGCCTGCTGGAGAAGGTGCGCGAGGACATCGCGAACGCCCGGTACAGCGTGGACATATCCACGCTGGCCCCGTTCCCCAACGGAGCCTTCCAGGACGCGATCGTGGCCGGCCTGAAGGAGGCCGCGCAGAAGGGCAACCGGCTTCAGGTTCGCATCCTGGTCGGCGCCGCACCCATCTACCACGCCAACGTGGTTCCGTCCGCCTACCGCGACGAGCTGGTGGACAAGCTCGGTCCGGCGGCCGCGAGCGTCACTCTCGACGTGGCCTCGATGACGACGTCGAAGACCGGCTTCTCCTGGAACCACTCCAAGCTGGTGGTGGTGGACGGCAACTCGGTGATCACCGGCGGCATCAACAGCTGGAAGGACGACTACCTCGACACCACCCACCCGGTGAACGACGTCGACCTCGCGCTGTCCGGCCCGGCGGCGGGCTCCGCCGGACGCTACCTCGACACGCTGTGGGACTGGACCTGCCGCAACAAGAACAACTGGACCGCCGTCTGGTTCGCCTCCTCCAACGGCGCGGGCTGCCTGCCCACCCTGCCCCGGCCCGCCGCCCCGCCCACCGGCGGCGACATCCCCGCCCTCGCGGTCGGCGGCCTCGGCGTCGGGATCCGACAGAGTGACCCGTCCTCGTCGTTCCGGCCCGTCCTGCCGACGGCCTCCGACACCACCTGCGGATTCGGCGTGCACGACTACACCAACGCCGACCGCGACTACGACACGGTCAACCCGGAGGAGAGCGCCCTGCGGGCCCTCGTCGCGAGCGCGACCGAGCACGTCGAGATCTCGCAGCAGGACCTGAACGCGACCTGCCCGCCGCTGCCCCGCTACGACATCCGGCTCTACGACACCCTCGCCGCGAAACTCGCCGCCGGTGTGAAGGTGCGCATCGTCGTCAGCGACCCGGCCAACCGGGGCACCATCGGCAGCGGCGGCTACTCGCAGATCAAGTCGCTGTCCGAGGTGAGCGACGCCCTGCGCGGCCGCCTCACGGCCCTGACCGGTGACGTGCCGAAGGCAAGGGCCGCGATGTGCCAGAACCTGCAGCTCGCGACCTTCCGCGCCTCGGACAAGCCGACGTGGGCGGACGGCAAGCCGTACGCCCAGCACCACAAGCTGGTCTCGGTGGACGACTCGGCCTTCTACATCGGATCGAAGAACCTGTACCCCTCCTGGCTCCAGGACTTCGGCTACGTGATCGAAAGCCCCGCCGCCGCACGCCGGCTGGCGGACGGGCTGCTCGCGCCGCAGTGGAAGTACTCGCAGGCGACGGCGACGTACGACTACACGCGCGGCCTCTGCCAGGGCTGACGCCCTCCCGACCGGCACCTCGGCGCACCTCGGGTCAGCGGCCACCGTGACTCGAGGTGCACACCTGTTGCGGTCCGCGATGTTCGCGTAGTGGATCTCTTTTCGGAACCGGGAAGCGGCTCCGGGGCGGAGCCGATCGTCGGACCACCATGTCGTCCGAGTCGTCGAACGTGTCTGCTCAGGCGGTCCGGTCGCGCATGTGGCCGCCGAGATGGGCATCTCCAGGGCCACGGCCCACAAATGGATCCGCCGGTGGCTGATCCTGGGCCTGCCCACCTCGACCGTGCACCGGATCCTGACCCGCCACCGGGTCAACCGACTGGCCTGGCTCGACCGGCCGACCGGCAGCCTGATCCGCCGCTTCGAACGCGACCGCCCCGGCGAGCTGATCCACGTGGACGTGAAGAGACTCGGCCGGATTCCCGACGGCGGCGGCCACAAGGTTCTGGGCCGCCCGGCCGATCGGGCCACCCGCCCATCAGCCGCGTCGACGAGGCGGCGGGTCACTACACCTAGGTGTTCTGTCCTGGGAGGTTGTGGACGGGTGATGCAGGTCTCGGCTGAGGGATCTTGAACGGGTGAGGGCCTTCCGGGTTCGGTGTGGATTGCGACGTCTACACCGACCAGCAGAAGGCCCTCATGCCCCACCGTAATGCACCCCTGACCGAGACCGGACGCCTGCGCCTGGCCCGCTGCGTGGTCGAGGACGGCTGGCCGCTTCGCCGGGCCGCCGAGCGTTTCCAGGTCTCGCCCACCACCGCCCAGCGGTGGGCCACCCGCTATCGCGCCATGGGCGAGGCGGGCATGGAAGACCGCTCATCGCGTCCCCGATCCAGCCCCCGCCGCACCCCGACCCGCACCGAACGCCGAATCATCAAGGTCCGCCTGTCGCGCCGCTGGGGACCGGCCCGCATCGCAGGCCTCCTGAACCTGGTCCCCTCGACCGTGCACCGGGTCCTGACCCGCTTCGGCCTGGCCCGCCTCACGCACCTGGACCGGGCCACCGGTGCAGTCATACGCCGCTACGAACGCGAACGTCCCGGCGAACTCGTCCACGTCGACATCAAGAAACCGGGCAACATCCCCGACGGCGGCGGGCACAAGACGCTCGGCCGGCAGGCCGGCCGCAAGACCAGGTCGGGCACCGGCTACAGCTACATCCACACCGCCGTCGACGACCACTCCCGCCTCGCCTACAGCGAGATCCTGGCCGATGAGAAGAAGGAAACCGCCACCGCCTTCTGGACCCGGGCCCAAGCCTTCTACGCCGCGTGCGGGATCACCGTCGAACGCGTCCTGACCGACAACGGCGCCTGCTACCGATCGCATCCCTGGCGCGATGCCTTGACAGCGGCCGGGATCACCCATAAGCGAACCCGGCCCTACCGGCCCCAGACCAACGGCAAGGTCGAACGCCTCAACCGCACCCTGCTGGACGAGTGGGCCTACGCCCGCCCCTACCGCTCAGAACAGGAACGACGCGACGCGTTCCCCGACTGGCTGCACTCCTACAATCACCACCGCGGACACACCGCGCTCGCAGGCAAACCACCCGCCAGCCGCGTCCCCAACCTCACAGGGCAATACACCTAGGGCTTGACGAGCGAGATGATCAGCTCGGCCCAGTGTTCCAGGGCCGTGCCCAGACACGTGGCGATCTCGTCGCCTCGTTCGGGGACCGGGTGGAACAGACGGGGCTCTCCGGCAGGCATTGCTACGCCGATCAGGTGCGCGTCCGTGCGTCGGCGCGGGTGCCCGTCCCGGACTTGAGCTATAGCTGATCAGAGGCGTCGGGTTCGCCGGAGCGAACCTGAGATTGCGCCCCGCCACAGTCTGGCACTACGGAGGACGATCGTGGTAAACGGAAGCCATTGGAAGGCCGTCGGACCGGCCGGCACCGGCTTCGAGACCAAGCCCGCCACCTTCGGGGTGGGCGGCCAGTTCGTCGGCAGCGGCGCCGGCGTGGTCGCCAGCTGTGAGGGAACCGACGGCGACGGCGTGACCGGGAGTGGCCGTGGACAGAACAACGCCGGTGTGCAAGGGGTCTCACTCACCGAGCACGGCAACGGCGTGATTGCCATCGCCAATGTCGGCAACAAGGCGTACGGCCTGTGGGCCCGCTCGGATTCGGGTCTTGCGGCCCGCTTCGACGGCAAGGTGTTGGTCGGAGGAGACCTCCAGGTGACGGGCACCAAGGGTGCATTCGTCCGCGTGACCGACGGCACGTACCGGGAGATGTATGCCGTTGAGGCTCCGGAGAGCTGGTTCGAGGACTTCGGATTCGGCCGCCTCGTGGACGGCCGTGCCGACGTCTCTCTGGATCCGCACTTCGCCGAACTCACCGAGGAGGGCCCCTACCACGTCTTCCTGACGGAGTATGAGGCCGCCGGCGGGCTGTTCGTGACGGACCGGAACTCCAGCGGCTTCGGCGTCCGTGCGGCCTCGGACGGTGCCGACGACCGTGAGTTCAGCTACCGTGTCGTGGCCAGACGGAAGGACGTCCAACGCGAGAGGTTCGCGGTCATCCGTGACGAAGTGGACGCCAAGAAGGCCCCGGAGGCGGAGGTCTACTGATCCTCGGCCTCCGGCGGATTGACCTCCTCCTCCGGGCGTTGTCGCTCCGGAGCCTGCTTCCTGCCCACTCAGGTCCTGCCCGTCGCCGAGTATGGGCAGGGTGCCGGCGCATGCCTGACGTAGCGCCGGTAAAGCCGCCCTTCTGAGGCCGGGCTGCAACCTGGCATGGGAGGCGGGGTGACGGGGCGCGGAGGGGTGGCGCTC
This sequence comes from Streptomyces sp. NPDC037410, assembly GCF_055602235.1. NCBI lineage: Bacteria > Bacillati > Actinomycetota > Actinomycetes > Kitasatosporales > Streptomycetaceae > Streptomyces > Streptomyces sp. NPDC037410. The sequence goes on from NZ_JBVJWR010000021.1 coordinate 33,772, forward strand.
AGGAAGGTGCCGGGATCTCGTCCAGGAAGACGGTCGCGGAGGTGCGGTATCCGCTGACCTTCGAGGTGACCTGAGTCGGGGTGAGCACCTGGTTCCTGACGTGGAGGACGTAGTCGATCCGCTGGTGGTAGGTGCGGGGTGTGGAGCAGGAATTCCCGCCCAGGTTGAACAGCCACTGGTTGAAGCTGATCGACATCGGGCGCTCGGGGAGGTAGGACGCGCTGTGAGTGCCGAAGAGGTGTCCGTCGACGTAATAGGCGATCGAGGTGTCGTCGAGGGTGAGGAGCAGTTGGTGCCAGCCGGCGTAGCTCCGGCGGCTCTTGGTGGTCTGTCTGTCGACCTTCCATGGGACGGGTTGGTAGGTCTCCCACGACGTGGCGAAAAGGACGGTCGACGGCTCGCCCCAGCCGCCGTTGGGCAGGTACTCGAAGTCGTACTCGGAGTAGTCGTCGGCCATGGGCGCCGTCAGGTCGTTGATGGTGTAGAAGGCCTGTACGAGCTGGTCGCTGTCGGGACCGGACCGTGGGGAGTCGGAGAACCTGACCCGAGCGGCGTACGTGCCGTACTGGAACTTCCTCGCCTTGGTGACGACCTGAGCGTGCCGGGTGGACTCGACGGTCCCGGAGGTGGAGGTCTCCAGGTCCATGACCGTGGTGCCGCCCTCGGTCATGAACGTGACCCTGGTGGGGTCCCAGGTGGCGCCCGGTACGCCGGGACCACCGAAGCCGGAGCGCACGGTCCAGCCGTGGGCCGTGAGCTCCGGGTCCGCGTGTGAGGTGTAGGAGAAGTCGTCGAATAGGGTCTGGCCGCTGCCTGGATGACCTTCCGTGTGGACCGGAGGGTGCTCACCGCGAGGTTCGCCACTGCCCGCGCGGGCGACTCGGCCGACGGGGTGAAAGTCCATCTGCTGGGTTCCCTCCGTACGTGACCGACCGGACCCTCACTGGACTCACGGTGTGCGCTTCCGTCGGCGACGGCGTCGGCGGCGAGTTCGGATACCGCGTCGTGGACCGGCGATGGGGTGTCCCACCCGAGTGGTTCGCTGTCCGACGTGCCCCCTGGGTGTCCAAGGACCTGCCAGGTACTCGGACCGGGGGAGTGGGCAGGCGGACTGCTAGGACGAGGCGTCCTGTGGGGGAGTGGTGCCGACCGATGTCAGGATCCTTTCCTGTGGCTGACCGAGCAGCTCGGGGTGGACGAAGCGCCCCTGCTCATCGGCGGGCTTCTCCTCGTCCGCGGTCAGCGGGTGGGCCTTCGCCCAGCTGTCGCAGCGGACGCCGGTGATCTGCCAGCTGACCTCCAGCCCCGCGAGGCCTCCCGCGATCCCGAAGGCGTGCTCGGCGACGGGCCGGCTGACGTGCAGGTTTGGGGCCGGTGCACCGACGGCGGTGAGCTGATAGCGGAACGACGCGTTCAACGCCTCGAACCATGCGGGGAGTTCGACCGTGGCCTGCCCGTCGGCGTCGAGGATCACCGTCCCGTCGTAGACGTTCTTCATCTCCGAGGACTCCACCGCGGCATGGACGAGGTAGCGGGCCTCGGGGTCGAGGGGGTGGTCGATCCTGAACCGGTTCGCTCCGTCGTGCACCGTCCCGGTGATCACGACGTCGCCGTTGAGGACGGCGGCGTACTTCGTCCCGCTCGCGGTGACCCCGGTGGTCCCGCCGACGGCGACGAGCCCCACCCCCGCGGTGCTGCGTGCCTCGACGCCCGCGCCTTGCGTACTGGTGCCGGAGATGCCGGGGCCGCCGGTGGCGGTGCCCTTGACGCCGGGGTTGGTTGCGCCGCCGGTGCCGGAGACGCCGATGCCTTCGGTGCTGGTGCCGGTCACGCCGGTGCCCTTGGTGCTGGATGCGACGAGCCCCACCCCCGCGGTGCTGCGTGCCTCGACGCCCGCGCCCTGGGCGCTGGTGCCGGAGATGCCGGGGCCGCCGGTGGCGGTGCCCTTGACGCCGGGGTTGGTTCCGCCGCCGGTGCCGGAGACGCCGATGCCTTCGGTGCTGGTGCCGGTCACTCCGGTGCTCTTGGTGCTCGATGCCGAGAGTCCCGCTCCCACGGTGCCGATCGCGAGGACTCCGGGACCGGTGTCGCTGGTCCCCTTCAGGCCGGGGCCGGCGCTGGCGATGCCTTGGACACCGGGGCTCAGGCCACCACCGGTTCCGGAGACGCCGGCCGCCAGCGAGCTGGTGCCGGATACACCCGGTCCCGAGGTACCCGATCCCTGCACGCCGGGGTTCGTTCCGCCGCCTGCGCCCGTGACGCCGGTACCGTTCGTGCTCCTACCGGCTACTCCCGCGCCCTGTTCGCTCTCACCGGCCACACCCGCGGCGGACGCACCGGAGCCGTGGACGCCGAAAGAGTTCCCTTTGCCGACGCCCCGGACACCGGTTCCCTGGGAACTGACGCCCAAGACGCCCACACCGGCGGCCGCTGTCCCCTTGACAGCCGGTTCGCTCCCTCCGCTCTCGGCTACGACGCCCGCGCCCTGGGTGCTCTTCGCCAGGACACCGGGGCCCTGAGTGCTCGACCCGGACAGGCCCGGGCCGGCTGGCGCACTCCCCACCACTCCGGCCGCGGTACCGCCGCCCTGACCGGTGACGCCCGGGCCCTGCGTGCTCGTGCCGGAGAGTCCCGGACCCGCGGTGGCCGTGCCGAAGACTCCGGCGCCCGACGCGCCGCCCGTCCCGGCGACGCCGTCTCCTTGAGCGCTCCGTCCGGAGACCCCGGCCCCGGTCACTGCGGATCCTGTCACGCCGGCTGCCTCGCCCGTGCTCTCGCCGAAGACGCCGGATCCCTGGATGCTCGTCCCCGACACGCCGGGCCCGTCGGTCGAGGCGCCGAACAGGCCCGCGCTGGACTCGCCGGTCCCCAACACCCCCACTCCCTGGGCGCTTCGCCCCTCCACCCCTGGGCCCCCACTGCCGAGGCCGAAGACACCGGGGCTGGAAGGGGCGCCTTCGCCCATCACGCCGGCTGCCTGGGTGCTCTGCCCCCTCACGCCGGGCCCCTGTGCGCCGGTGCCCTGGACGCCGGGACCGGCTCCGTTGGCCTGTCCCATCACTCCGATGCCCTGAGCACTCCTGCCCATGACGCCCGTACCGCCCTGGGCGTGCTTGGACAGGCCCAGGACACCGACACCCTTGGCCTGCAAGTTGACCCCGTAGACCCCGCCGAGCGGGTTCTCCGCCGTCCCCGGACTCCCGCTGGTGCCGACGACGCCGTGGGCGTTCGAACTGTCGCCCCATACCCCGAACTTGACCGGCGGGTTCTCCGTCCCCGGGTCGAAACCGCTGGTGCCTTGCTGTCCTTGGATCGGTCCTGTGGGTGCCATGGCCCTCTTCTTTCCGGATGCACTGCCGACCGGAAGGTCATTGGTAGGTGAGCTGGATGCAGAGCACTCTGACGACGACGTCCGCCGCATTGACGACGTCGACGGTCAGGAAGTACCGATGGGTGTTGTTCGTGATCTCCGTGTCTCCCGTCGGCAAGGTCGCCGTCCCCACCTCATGCGTCTCGATCAAGGAAATGGCACCCCCGTCCTCGTTGGCTATCTGGCGGCCCTTGAGCGCCACTGTCAGAACTCCGTGTGCGGATGCGTTGTCCCCCGTCACCTTGAGCGAGGTGACGCGGGCGTTGTCGGGAAGTGAGATGCTCATGAAGCCGTTGGCGGTAGCTACGTTGACCGGCTTCTCGACCTGGTCGACGCCCTGCGTCCAGGGCTTCGTCACGCCGTCGACCTCGTAGGCGGTCAGGGAGGGGATGAGCGAGACGAACCTCGTCGTGCCCAGCCCGTCGATGAGCGGATTGATGTGCTTGTCGGCCAGCCGAGCGAACTCCTTCTCCAGCTGGTGGAACCGGTCGTTGATGCCGTTGGTGCCGCCTGCCTGGACTCGGTCCTGGTTGTCGATCCAGTCCTTGTGGGCGAACTGGGGCTTGTAGTGCTCAATCATCACGTTCGTCCTTGGCGTTGATTCCGCGCTCATCCCTGCGCAGGTGGAGGAAGGGAGACGAGAAGGGATCCGCGACGTGGTAGGTCGGGAAGGTGTGGACGGGAAGCAGCTCCGCCTCCTCGGTGCCCAGCCCGGCCAGGGCCCTCAGCCGCTCCGTTCGGCACTCGACTCCGAGCGGGTGGAACCAGTTGAGGACGTTGAGGATCAGGTCGTACTGCTCCTTGGTCACGACCACCCCGGACCGAGACGCCGGTTTCCGTTCCAGTTCCGGTTTGAGCGTGATCTCGCACTGGTACGGCCGCAGCCCGTCCGCGGGCAGATACGTTCCGCGGACGAGGATCCGTCCCGGAGCGACGCCGGTGACCCGGCACAGAGGTACACCTGACGTGGACAGTTCCGCCGCCCCGTGGGCCTCGGGGAGCAACGACCATACGAACACCTCTCCCGCCCCGGTGCCCAGCGGGAGCTCGGCGGCGAGACGTGGCGGGGCCGGAGGGACCGCTGCGAGCGGCGCCGGATCGGCGAGCAGCACCGTTCCGCTGTGCCACGGAGCCATGACGAGACAGCTCCGGTACGCCACGCCGGAAGGGCTCGTGGCGAGGGCGGAGCCGCTGTGCCCGGGGCTGAAGCACAAGGGGAGGAGAACATCGCGGGCGACGTCGACCAGGTGTACCCGGGCGGCGGCCGAGGCCTTGCCATGGGTCGCCACGTACAGCACCTTCGATTCGGCGTCCATGCGCAGAGCCACCGGCACGGTGTCGTCGGGGAAGCCGTCGATGACCGCCGGCGGCGCGTGCTCTGACGGGCGGTAGACCAGGATCCGCGCACCGCCGGTGGCTCCGGGGCAGACTACGTAGAACTTCTTTCCGTCCGCCGTGACGGCGGCGGTGCGGGCCGTCGGGTCGCCGGTGACCACGGTCTCCTGCAGGGTGAGCGGGTTGCGCTTGACGCGGCACCACTGACCTCCGTCCACGACGACGTAGAGTGAGGGGCTTCCGGCGGCGACCGCGATCGACCTCGGCGCGGCGGGCAGCGTCAGCGGAGCCGCTTGCTGACCCGTCGACAGGTTGAACGCGCGCAGTGTGCTGTCGCCGCGGCAGCCCACGTAGAGGCGGTCGGCGTCGGCGGCCACTGCGGACGGGCCAGGGCAGCTGATCTCGGCCATGGGGGCGTCGGCCAGGTCCTGCGGCCGCAGCACCGAGATCCGGTCGCGGTAACGGTGCGCCACGAAGAGGTGTCCGCCGCCGAAGGCGAGGGCGCAGGGGAAGGGGGCGACGCGTCGGGAGGGGGTGAGGGCGATCCTGGGAAAGTCACCGAGAGACGGAGCGGTGACGTCGAGGGAGATGATCCGGTGCGTGCCGGGATCGGCGAGGAAGACGTGTTTGCCGTCGGCGGAGAAGCAGGCCGCCGAGGGCATCGTGGAGGGTGCGACCGAGACCATGGCGGGCGTTCCGACCGTGAGTTCGCTCGGACCGGTCACGGTCAACTGCTCCCCGGGGGCCATGGCAACCCGGACGATGGCCGGCTTCTGCCTTTCACGGGACGACTCGATCCCGATGTGGTCGAAACCCGCGGCGAAGGCGCGTGCGGCGAGGGCCGAGGCGGTCAGCTTGTCGTGACACAGTGACAGGGCCCGGCCTTGTGCGTGCAGATCGGCGACTGCCCCAGGGGTCTTCTCCGCCTTTGTCTTCCCTTCGACCGCTGTCGCCGGCACGTACGACCTCAGGACTGTCAGCACACCGGGCGACTGCGCGAGCAGGGCGAGCAGTCGGTCCAGCGCGGCGCCCGTGACCCGTTGCATGACGCGGTTGCCCGGATCGGATCCGTACGCGATGCGGCCGGGGGGCCCGGCGAGGTCGTCGGTGCGGACGAGCTGCATGTTCGGGTCGAAGTCCTCGGTCGGAGGACCCACGGCCGCTTCCGCCGAGGTGCCGCGGAGGCCCGTGCCGCTGATGGTCTCACCGGGATCGAGGGACGTGTCGGACAATCCGATGCGGAAACGGCGGGTGCCGCTCGCGATGTGGCCGCGCACCGTGACCTCGACACCGACAGAGACATCACCGGCGGAAAGGGCGTACAGCGTGCCCGGTTCATCCTGTTGGAACACGGCGTCACCGGCTCCGGCGCGGATGACCGACCAGCGGACCTCCGCGCCGCTGAGAGAAGAGGGATCGGGCTCGATGCCGAGCTCCAAACGCCCTCTTTCCGTCACGTCCGGCAGGGCCTGCTCCGACGTCGTGGGTCCTCCGGTGATCCGGAGGGTGTGGCCGCGCCGCCGGGCTGCGTACACGAGACCCTCCCGGGTGTGCTGGACCCACTCGAAGCCGGCCGCGTGAGCGTGGGCGGCGAGTTCCCCGGCCGTCACCTGGACGCCCCGGGCGGGGTCGGGGTTCTCGTAGGTCAGGAGTACGGCGCGGCCGACAGAGTGCAGCCCGGCAACGACGCGGGTGTCAGGAGTGTCGGTTTCCGGGGAGGTGAACTCCGGGGTGGTGGGCACGTAGGCTCGGAGGACCCGGAGCGTGCCGTCGACGTCACCGGGTAGGTCGGCCAGCCTGTCCACGAGCGCGTCCAGGGCTTCCTGAACGCCCAACTGCATGGAGTGGCTGTCGTCGCCTCCCGCGAAGGCCAGGCCGGGCCGACCGGGATGGCGCAGGAGCCAGGCGGGATCGAAGTCGGGTTCGTCCTGGGCGGCGGTTCCGACGGCCTCCTCCTCGGGCACCCCGAACTCGCCGTCAGCAGTGATCGATTGGCTCACCGGAATCGTCGCAGGCAGGACGCGGAGAGAGAGTCCGCCCGTGACGACGGCGTCGGTCTGTTCCTGGACGACGAAGGGCGCGCAGTCGTCCCCATCGGCGTCGATCGGCCCTGCCGCCTTGTTGACCGCTGCCTGGAGCCCTTCCGGAGTGGGCAGCAGCCAGCGGTGGAAGACCTGTAGCCTGCGGCGGTATCCGTCGTCGCTCTCGCCGGTGAGCGGCTCGAACGTGTGACGTGCGGTTCTCGAGAGGCGTACCTCGTCGAGCAAGCCCCGGTACTGCGCGTCGATCTCCCGGTCCCCGTGGACCTCCTTGCCGAGACCCATGACGAGAGGGGCGGTGCTGGTCAGCGCACCGAGCGACGCGGCAGCGGCGGCCGCGCGGCCCTCGGGGGTGTCCTCGCCGACGGGCACGGATCCGGTGACCTGGCGCGCCACCTCTACGCCGTCCAGGTAGAGCAGCGCGATGGCGGTGGTCCCCTTCCGGTCGAGTACGCCGGCGATGTGGCGGAACGCACCGTCGCCGAGGTCGCGGTCGGCGAACAGCTCGACCTCCTGCGCGCCGTCGGAGAGGGAGAAGCGGAGGTTGCGGTCGATGCCGCGGAACGTGCCCACGGTCAGCGCCCAGCCCACGCCCGCCGTGGTGTTGAGCGGGGTGCGCTTGGCGACGACGGCTCCCGTCGTGATGGCCTGCTCCGGCCGCACGAGCGCCTCGACGGTGAACGAGGCCGTGGCCGGAAGCGCGAAGTCGGGGGAGTCCTTGACACGGATCTCGCTCTCGCCCGGGCCGAAGGCGAAGGCGTACGCGAAACGGCCGGTCCGGCCGGCGTGAGCATGGTGATTCGTACCGCGTCGGTCCTCCACGTCGGGCGCCGCCGCGTCGACGACCTCGGTCACCGTAGCGCCCGCCTCGGGAAGCCCGTCCGTTCCGAGGGTCGGGGTCTCGTCGAGGTGGAAGAGCGCGATCGTGTCGCCGTCGGGCGTGTAGGGCCGGGGCGGGAACCGAGGCGCCCCCAGGTCCAGCCCGAGCAGGTCCAGGCTCGCGCCGTGCGCGGTCGCCGTGTCGCGCTGGGCCGCCACGTCCCGGATCTGGTCGGCGACCTCCTCGTGCTCGACGCCGATGACCCAGAGCAGTTTGGCCATGGTGCCGAGGAGGGCGGTGACCTGCCAGGTGAGCTCGCCGAACGAGTGGCTCGGGTCGAGAGGACGCAGCGCGACGAGCCTCGGTCCGTCGCCGAGGCCGCCGGGTACGGGGACGGCGAGGGCCCGTCCCGCGCGGTGCCCCGCGGCGACGTGCACGTCCACATGCTTGGGCGGCGCGGACTGGTCGCGCTGGAACAGGACCCGGACGGTGAGAGGAGAGGCGACGTCGGCGCCAGGGGCCAGGAGATAGGCGGGGGACTCCGGCAGCCGGCCGTAGCGGCGCTCGTACGCGTCGAAGTCGTACGTGCGGACGGGGAACGTCCCGTCCTGCGCGGGCCCGAGGACGAGGGGCATCCGCTCCATGCCCCGGTCGTACGGGGAAGGCAGGGCGCTACGCATGACCTCGAGGGCGCCGCCCGGCAGCGGGGCCGCGGGAAGGAGGGAACCACCCGAGACGAAGGGGTCACAAGGGGTCGCGGCGGTGTTCACGGGACCACGACCCGGATGTCGATCAGGGCGGAGTCCACGGAGAACCGGGCGATCTCGTCAGGGGCGAGGGAAAGGTTCTCACCGGCGGACAGTTCCTCCGCTCCGCCGTACGTTGCTCCGCCGTAGTAGGTCTGGCCGAAGGCCGGCGCGAAGCGGCGCAGGCGCAGGTTCTGGACGTCCAGCACACCGGTGGCCCTGCGGATGCTGAGCACGATGTCGGAGTAGAGGACGCCGTGCCCGAGGCGCAGCCGGTTGACGGAGGCCCGCACGCCGTCCAGGATCGCGCCCTTGACGGCCTCCTCGTTGTGCCCGGCCTCGACGACGAGCGTGGCCCGCATGCCGACGTCGACCTCGTTGGCCGCGAGCACGTTCGGGAAGACGGCGACGGGCCGCCACTGCCGTACGACATCCGTGACTGCATCGTGGATTCCGGGGATGTGCGGCTTGTAGCCCTTCCATGGCCACCCCGGCTCCGGGGCCACGACGATGTCGAAGAAGTAGGGGGAACCGATCTGGCGCGGGGGAGAGAAGCCGTGCCGGCCGAAGCGGAACGTGCCGTAGGAACGACGGGTGGCCTCGACGCCGCCGAGGGGGTCGAAGACGGCCGCGTCGCGTACACCGTTCACGTCGAGCACCTGGGCGAGCACCGCCTCCTGGGTCCACACAGTGCGGGGCACACCGAGCAGCCGGACGCGGTAGTCGGCGTCGGACTCGTCGAGCTCCCCACCACGGAACGGCTGCCGCACGACAGGTGTGACCTCGGCCGCGCCCAGGTTGAGGTTGTGCTCGGCCCATACGGGTTCGAGCCGCAGCTCGCGGTCGGCGTCGAGGTTCCCGCCAGGTCCGCGCAGGACGGCCTCGGCCTCGGCCGTGGCGGAGTCCTGCTGTTCGGTGAGGACGACGACCTGGGTCGTACGAAAGGCGACGGTGGGCCCGGGCTCCGTGTCCGACCCGACCGTCTCGATGACCGTGCCCAGGGGGAGCGCGTACACACGGTCGCGCTCGGGTCGGGCGAGGGTCAGGGTGACAGTGCCCCGCGCGCGCAGCGCGCGGCGCGGCAGGCCGAGGTCGCGTCCCAGCAGGGTCAGGCTGGGGCCCTCCGCGGTGGTGATGAAGGTGCCGTAGTACTGGGATTCCAGCGCGCGCCACAGCTCGTGGGTGGAGACGGCCGCCGCGTCCAGGACCTTGCGGAGGGCGCTTCCCGAGCCGAGGTCGGCATCGTCGCCGAACACGGCTCTGGCACGGGCGTGCTGGTCGGCGATGATCCGGTCGACGCCTTTGACGACGAACCCGTCCTCGGTCACGCCGAACCGTTCGTCGGAAGTCATGGGGTTCCCCTTGCTCGCAGGGTGAGGGCCGTGCCGGCGATGGTGTCGACGACGGCGTAGACCGTGTAGCGGCGGTCCGCGTGGGCGGCGGCCATGTCCCGCAGCGCCTGCTCGTCCAAGCCGGTGCCCAGATCGAAGAAGCGCGGGTCGTCGTCGAAGAACACCTCGCGGACGTCGGTGACTCTGCGGTCCGAGCTGAGACAGCGGACGAGCTCCATCGTGATGTACTCCTTGCGGGTGGGAAGGTCGTGCGCGTAGGCGCCGAGCGCGAGCGCGTCGAACCCGAAACGGATGTTGAGACGGTCGCTGCCCGCCTGGGTGGAGACGGCCAGCTCCAGCGCCTGTTCGAGGGCCCCGCTGCCCACGACCAGGGAGAGGTCGTGGGTGTGCGGGTCGAGAACGAGGTCGCCGTCGAGGAGGGCGAGGCTGCGGCCGAGACTCGGCGGCGCCTCGCGCGGGCCTTCGCCCGGTATGTACGGGCGGATGCCGGGCACGGCCGAACCGCCCGGCAGGGCAACCGCGCTGCCCGGCAGGGCACCTGTGCCGCCCGGCGCGGCCGGCGTCCGCGGCCGGACCGGGGGAACGTGTCCGGCTGGGCCCGCGACCACCCCGTCGGGCACGCCGGTTCCGAGTCCGTCGTCACGCCCTGCGCGCTGTGCGGTCATCAGAGCGACTCCAGCACGTGCTGACCGGGGTCGGTGACCTTCCAGGTGCCCGGCCCCTGTCCGCTCGCCGTCACGCCGGAGGCGGTGGCGAGCAGCGCCGGCTTTCCGCCGACCGTGAGCTTGAGCGTCAGACCGGCGGGCGTCGTGGGCAACGTCTTGCACGGCTGGGCGACAGGCGGTGTGGTGGGGGTCGCCGCGGGGCAGGGCGTGATCATGCCCGGCACGGGAACCGTTGGCGAGCCGAAGGTCAGTCCGGCCTCGGCGCCGCCGAGGACGACCCCCTTCCCCTGGACGGTGACCCGGGGATCACCCACCTCGATCCTGAGCCGTCCCTGATGCACACACTCGATGACAGCCCCCTGGACGAGTACGTAGGCCATCACTTGATCGCCACCTTCCCTTGGCCGACCGTGAGGGTCGCCCCTCCGGCCGTCAACGTCACTTCCCGAGTGCCTCCGTCGATCGCCACCTTCTCCTTGCCGACCGTGAGCGTCGAGCCTCCGGCCGTCAGCACCACGTCCTGGGTGCCTCCGTCGACGGTCACCTTTCCGCTGGCGTCGATCGTGACGGTGGTGCCGGACTTGTGCGTGAGCAGGAAGACGTCGGCGGCACCCTCCTGGGGACGGTCGCCCACCGGTGAGCAGACGCTCTTCCCGATCGCGATCTTCAGTCCGACGGCCTCCACCACTCTGCGTCCGTCTCGGGCGATGAGGTCGTTGACGCCCTCGCCGGTCGGCTTCGCGACCGGCCCCGTACCGAGCGAGGTGGGCAGACAGAGCCACCAGTCGCCCTCCGCGGCCTTCGGCCGCTCCATCTCGGGGTCGTTGGCCCAGAGGAACCCCGTGACGACCGTGTCGTCGGGGTTGTCCCTGACCTGGTTGAGGAGCGCCCGCATGCCCTCGTAGACCGGAACGGACAGGCCTACTTTGTGCCAGGCGAACGGCGAGGCGATCGGCTTGTCCCGCCGACGGGGGTCGCTGTTGCCGATCTCCACGTCCACGCTGGGCGACGCCTTGGACGCGTCCGGCTCCTGGCCGCTGTCCACGGTGGCGAGCCGCGTGTCCGGCATGGCACCGGCGATCCGGCCCACGTCGACCGACGGGTTGACGGCCGCCTGCTCCCTGGCCTTTCCGGAGATCAGGTCCGCGATCGTCTGCGGGGTCGCCTTGCGGGCCAGCTCACTGCGCCGGGCGTTGCCCGCCTTCCCGAACCGCACCGCCCTGCCGCGGCAGGTGTACCCCGAACGCGTCGAGAACGCATGGGTGAGGTCGAGGACGCGGAAGTCCTTGAAGGGCTTCTCGTAGCCCTCCACGCTCGCCGCCACCAACTGCCCGGCGCGCAGCGCGGGCTCGCCGAGAACGGTGAAGTCGAACACGTCCACCTCGGCCTGGGCCACGTCATCGGTCTCCAGGTTCTGCCTGCCGACGGGGAGCAGGTGAGAGGGCTTGAACTCGGCCATCCTGGCCACGGTCATGGTCTTCAACGCAAGGAGGCAGTCCTCCCCGCCGAGGGCGGACGCGATCGCCGCCAGGTCGGGCAGGGAGCCGAATCCCGTCTCCGGCGGATAGGTGATCGCGGAGCCGTACTGCACCGCCCCGTCCTGTACCAGGATCTCGTCGCCGTACTTCTCCGCGACGTCCACGAGCAGGTCGAAGGCGTTCGGGGCGCTGCTCTTCATGTCCCGGGTGTAGGCGCAGGGCTCGTCCTCGCCGACGGTCTCGACGCCGGCGAGACCGGCGATGTGGCGCGCGGCCTTGGCCGGCGTGGTGTCTTCCATGTCGAGCCGGGCCCGGCGGGGTTTGACCTCGGGGTCGACGTGGTTGGTCAGCCGGTGCGCGGCCTCCTCGAGCCCGATCAGCCGGACGCCGAGCGGCTGGAACTTGGTCGTCGACTTGATGCCGGCGACCCTGCCCGAGAGGACCACCTGTCGTGCCGAGGGGTCGTCCAGGTACCCGAGGTGGATGTTGATGTCGACGCCGCCCTCGGGGTCGTCCCGCTCCCCGAGCGCGGCGGCCAGCGCCTTGTGCACCTCGAGGGGCAGGGTGTCGAACGTGATGTCGAACTTCCCTGCCTGGCGGAACGCGTACGTGACCGTGATCTCGGCGTCGGCCAGGACCGAGCCGCTGCGGACGTCGTTCGACACCGTCACCTGAAGGATCGGGAAGTCGACCTTGTACCAGAGGATCACTCCCATCGTCGTGCCACCCCGATTTCGATCCGGGAGCTGTAGTGGCCGCTTCCGTTGAGGTTTCCGCGGGCCACTGTCGCCTCGACCAGCCGGAAGGCGAGCGGGCCCGCGTCGTGGATCAGGTCGGGTTCGGGGACGAGCTTGCGCAGGAAGAGCACGCGCGGGCCCTCGGGACCGGCTCCGGTGACCCTGAGCACGAGGCAGCCCGGAGGCCTCGGCTGTGCGGAGGCCTCCTGCGGGCACGGGGTACGGCTCCCCTCCACGAGGTCGTAGAGCGTCTCGGGCGGGTCCTGTTCGCCGCCGTGGAAGTTCGCGTACAGGGCGAAGACGAACGGCGTGTTCCCCACGGAGCAGCGGAACGCCTGGGGCAGGCCGGCGTCCGGCTCGACCGGAAGCTTCTGGAATCGCAGCGGTTCGGTCACAGCGTGCCTCCCAACTGGCGCTCCAGCGGAACCATCTCGCTCACCGCCGGAATCGCGAGGGTGCCCGCCGCGAGGGCGATGTCCAGCACCTCTCCGAGGATCGCGGTCACGCTGGAACGGGGGACCTGCTCCAAGGTGATGCTCACGTCCACGGCGTCGCGCTTCTGGTTGGACTGGGTGAAACGAAGCCCCGTGATCTGCATGTCGAGGCTGATGGTCATTCCGCAGACCACGGGAAGCCCGGTCGAGTTCATCAGGGGGGCTGTGGCGCCCGCCAGGGCACGTGAGGTGAGGGCCATCGCCTCCAGGCCCTTCTTGACGATGAGGCGGGTGGTTCCGACGAGTGTGGCCTCGACGCTGATCGTGCGGGTGGTGGGCGACACGAGCTGAGCGAGCCGCCCCCCGGCGATCCTGGCCACCGCGTACCCCTCGTTGAGGGTCAGACTGGTGACGGTGAACAGCGGCACCGCGCCGATGAGCACGGGGACGTTCACGCCGGCGGGCATGACGTCCTCCTACCTCTCCTGGTCATCTTCCTGCTCTCCTCGTGTGGGGGACCGGCGCATCGTCAACCGGCGTCGGGGCAGGGCCTCGGTCTCGTCGGTGATCTCGTCGAGGCGCTCCGCCTCGTGGCTCTTCGCCGCCCCTTCCGGGGCGACCCGGAGAAGGGTGTCCGGTGTATCCGGCGTGGGTGCGACCCTGTACTGCTGCTCCGGGGGAAGCGGTGGGGAAGTCTCCGGCGCATCCGCCGGGGCGGCGGGTGCGGTGGATTCCTCTGCGGGCGGCGACGAGGCCTTCCGCGAGCGCCGGGCCTTCTTCCTGTCGGCGGCGCGCTTGAGCGGGTTGGGCTTGCGGAACTTCTTCCACGCGGCCTGCGGCTGCCGCTTCGCCTTCGCCTTCGCTTTCGCCCCGGGGACTCGCGGCCTGCGAGGCGGACGGGTCGTCCTGGCGATGGCCGCCGCCCTCTCCTCGTCGGTCATCCAGTAGAGGAGATCCGGGTTCTCGGCCAGCCATTGAGCGACGTTCTGCTTCTTCTTGCCCCGGAGCGGTCCAGGGTCCTGCCATCCCTTGATGAGCTCCTTCTTGATCTCCTGCATCTCGCGGATGACCCCCTGCCTGCCACCCTGCCTCCTGGCCTCGATCAGTCGTCGTGTCGTCTCCTTGTAGTAGTTGTTGGTGTGCAGGGTCTGATGGCGTGTCCAGGCTTGGGGGACGATGTTCGGGTCCATGGTGGTGCGTGGCAGGTAGATGCCGTTCAGCGGATGGTCACGGGGATTGATGCCGGCCCATTCGAGGATCTCGCGGGCCACGGCGGCGGAGGGTTCGCTCCAGGCGATGATGTGGTGCGCGTCGTGCCCGGGCGGCTGGGGCATGCCGAGGGCCGTCATCGCCGCGGCCAGGGCGCGAGAAGCCTCCTCCTTGAGGAGGCTGAGCCGCCTCTTGAGCGAGGTGGTGACCGTGAGCTCGTTGGCCGGTGCCTCCCCGCGCTCGAAGTGCAGGGCCTTGTTCTCCCGGGTGGCTCCCCTCGCCTCGTCCGCCGCGCGGACCTCGGCGATCTGCGCCTCCTTCGTGGACCTCCTCTGGATGAGGTCCTCGAGGTTGTCGAGGTGCTCGGCCGCACGTTCCGGGTCGGTCTCCGCCAGTTTCTCGAGCTTCTTGAGCTCCTTGTCGATGGCTTCCAGGTCCGCCGCCTTGTCTGTGGAGAAGCGGTCGCGCAGCTCTTTGGTCCGCTCCCGGAACGCGGCCGCCTCCTCCTTGGGTGCGCGGGCCTTGCGGGGCGGCGGGTCGACCCTCCGCCAGGCGGTCTTGCGCTCCTGGCGGAGGTGTTCGAGGAACTCGCTGAACTCCACCGCGTTGCCGCCGCCCTGCTTGTTCCCGATCTTGCGGAGTCTCGCGAGCATCGCGTCGAAGGCCTGCGCCTGGCCGGCGGACCGGTCGTGCAGCTTCCGGACGAGGTCGATCCCGTACTCCCGGACGGCCTCCATGCGCCGCGCGTCCGCCGCAAGGAGCGCCAGCAGCTCGGCGTTCACATGGGCCTTGGCCCCGATCCGCTGGAACCCGATCTGCTCCAGCATCTTGGCGAACCGGCTGCCCTCACCGTCCTGAAGCGCCTCGATCACCTTCGCCAGCTCGGCGGTCTCGAAACCCTCCGCCGCGGCGAGCTGCCCGAAGGCGGCGGCCAGCTCCGGGGTGAGACCCCCCGATTTGGCGCCCAGGAGGTGCAGGAGCTCCGCCCTGCGCCGGATCTCGGCGACGACCGGACCGAGGCGAGGATGCTCCATGAGGGAAGCCAGCGTGCTCCCCTCGCGGATCTCCACCTCGCCCAGTACGGCACCGAGGCGGGCACCGTCCTCTTCCGGGAGCATCCGCAGCAGCGCTGCCACCTCGTGCTCGTCCTTGAGCCCCTTCAGGACCGTGCTGCCGGCGTGCAGGGCCGCGGCGAGCCGGCTGAACCGAGCGGCGAACAGCTCGCCGTCGCTGACCCTGAGGAGCTTGAGGAAGCGCAGGATGGCGGCGACCTCCTCGATCTTGACGAGGAACCCGACGACGGCCTTGATCTCCGAGATCCAGGTGAGCGCCTCGATGATGACGCCCCATTTGATCCGGGTGACCACGCGGGGACCGACCCCCAGGAGGGCGGCACCGCGCAGACCGTTGACGACCGTCTGGCCGATGCGCGAGCGGATCGCGGCCAGTTCATTCCTCGCGGCCTCGTCCTTGCGGGCGATGTGACCGAGATAGATGAAGCGGGCGAGGTGGTAGAGACCCGAAATGATCTTCTCCGGCTCGGTGAGCATCATCTTGAAGGAGTCGAGCGTGGCCAGGACGAATCCGGTCACCGCCCGGGCACTCTCCTCGAAGTCGATCCACAGCTTGAGGCCGGGGAAGGCGGTCTCCTCCTGCCCGACGGTGCGGGTCAGCGATCTGTCCCGCTCCTCCGTCCCCAGGTTGAACGCCTCGGCGATCAGTCCCGTGAACTCCGTCATGGTGAGGGGCTTGCTCTCGCCGAACCTCTTGCCGATGTCGGTGAGCAGCGCCCAGAGCTCGCTCCCCAGATCGGCGAAGAGCTGCTCGTACAGACCGTGCTGGATGAGCCGGTCCCGTACGGCCTGCAATTCGCTCATGCTGCCCAGCGACCGCATGAGCTCGAGGATCGCGTGACGCCGTTCCTCGAACGTCCACGACTTGACGAGGACCCGCAGGTACTTCGACCTGGTCTCCTCGCCCACCAGGGCGAAGGCCTCCGCCGTCATCTCGCTCAGCTGGGCGGCGGCCTTCTCCAGGCTCGTGTCGTCCCCCGCGAGGCCGGCCTCTACGAGTCGGTCGAGGTCGTGGAACACGTACGCCGCCAACTCCTCGTCCGACAGCCGGTGCGCGCCGGACCGCTTGACCTGGACCCAGTTCGCCGCCTCCACCGCGCTCGGGTAGATGGGGCGGCGCTTCTGGGTCCACACCATCTCGACGCCATAGCGCTCTCCGCTCCGGGTGGTGACGACGCGAGGGACGAAGATGCCGGAGAGGCTCACGAGCATCTCGCCCTGGAACATGTACGTGGTGACCACGTTCCCGCTCGACTCCTCCGTGACGGGCGGTGTGGTCGCGACGCCCCAGAACGACCGGTCCCGCTTGCCCAGCGGACCGTCCAGGACGGCGAACGACCCCGCGCCGAACAGGTGGTCGCCGATCTGGACCGTGTGCATCAGGCTCGGCGAACGGACGTAGCGGGTGGCTTCGCCCAGGTACACGAGCCGGTTCGCGCCGTAGACCAGCACGGCCGTGCCGTCCAGCGGGCTCCGTCCCTCGACGACCTGCTCGGCGGGCGTGTCGCTCGGCGATCCGGTCCGCTCCTCCACCACCACCGTCGTGCCGGCCTCTTCCGCCTCCGCCTCGGCTTCCTCGTCCTGTGCTTCGTCCTCCCCGTGTTCTTGTGCTGGGGCCGAAGCCTTCCGCGCCTGCTGGGGTGGCCCGCCCGGGATGCCTTCGGCGGCGGTGTCGGGCGAAGGGGCGGTGTGTCGTCGTGGCGCACCCTCACGCGTCTCGCCCTGGATTCTCGGCTCGCCACCGCCTTCAGCTGCTTCCTTCGGACGTTCCCCAGTCGTTTCCTTCGGACGTCGGTCGGATCCTTCCTTCGGACGTCTGCCGGTCACTTCCTTCGGACGTTCCTCGGATCCCTCATCCTGATCTTCCTTGGCCGCCTCCTCAGGGGCCTCCTCGTGCCCCCTCGGCCCGGGCGCCGCCGGCTCCTCGGCGTTTGCGTCTGGTGTGGCCATGTTGAAGATGAGCAGGCTCCTGCCGCCCGTGTCAGGCGCGGCCGGCGGCCCGACGTCGCCCGACACCCCACGTGTTGTCGTCCCGCCCATGACCTCTGGGGTCAGGTCCTCTGCCGGGACCCCGCACCCGGGACGAGGTACCCGTGAACGGATGCCGTCCGTCTCCAGTGCGGCAGCTACCGCGCGGAGCAGAATCTGTTCCAGCAGCGGTTCGTACGGACGCCGTTCCGTGCCCTCGGCGCCTGTGAAGAGGACGGACGTCGGCAGATGGAGCTGCTGGTAGGCCACGCCACGTACCGCCGTCTCCTCGGCGGTGCCGGCTGTGGCCGCTGCGGTGTTCACGTCACACCTGCGGGTGGTCCCGGGCCGGTGCCGCGACGATCACGGGGTAGCCGTCCGCGGCGAGCCTCGCCCGCGCCAGGCGCAGCCGCTCGGCGAGTGCCCGCTCGACCACCTCGCCGAGCCGGTCGAGGGCGGCCGCGGACGGGGTCCCCGTGATCGTCACGGTGATGGGGAAGTGACAGGTGATCCTGCGCATGACGTGACTCCTGGCGTGGCTCTCGGCTCGGACTCAGGTGAGTGCGTCGTGCAAGGCGTCCCAGATCTCCGCCGCGATGTCCCGGCGGGTCTCCTCGGCGATGTCCCCTGCCAGGACGACGTGGATCGGGAAGTGGTAGTGGAGATCCGCCCCCGGACCGGAGACCAGCACGGGCTCCGGTCCCTCCACCTCGGGCGCCATGCCCGACCCTTCTGCTTCCTGTTGCGACATCGGGGCCTCCGCGTTCCGGCTAGGCACTGGTGGGGATGACTTCCAGGCAGATGCAGTTGAAGGTGGTCGTGGGCACACCGTCGATCACGATGGTGCTCGCGGTGGACGTGATGAAGCAGTCGCTGAAGGCGACCTGCTGGAAGGTCCAGTCGCTTCCCGAGGCTTCCTGGACGCCGATCTTGAAGCTGGTGTGACTCAGCGCCATCTGGGTGAGCTTGGCCACCACGGGACCGATGGCCTTGACGGCCATGCTGAAGGTGAAGGCCTTCGGCTGGACGACGTGGGCGACGTTGTCGGCCTCAAGCGAGTGCAGGGGCTGCACCGGACTGTTGAAGGTGGGGGTGAACGAGTCGATGGGAGTGACCACGGTGGTGTCGAGCATCACCGTCAACCGGGTGTCCCACTTGACCTCGGGCATCACTTGGCTCCTTAACCCTTGAGCTCCAGCTTGACGGCGATCTGGTGGATCACGCCCGTGTAGACGACGGAGACGTCCATGTCGACGCTCCGAGCCGCCCGGCCCTTGCTGATCTGGTCGACCTCGGTGGCGGTGAGCGTGGCGCGCTCCCGTTCAAGCAGCACCAGCAACGGGATGTGGATGGCGTAGTCCTCGAGGATTCCGCGGGTCACCAGCGGCGCGAGCACGGTCTGGACGAGTGTCACGACGGTGCGCAGGCCCGGGCGGTCGATGCGGAGGTCCCCGACGGCCTGGATCAGCGAGGCCTTGATGCGGAAGCTGATGTCGTCGAGGGTGCGGACGATGTCGATGTACTTCCTATGGCCGCTGTCGCTCGCGGTGAGCCCCTCGCCCAGGTACAGGCCATGACCCGGGAGGATCGTCGGACTCGTCACCCAGTTGACGGAATTGGCGACGAAGGCATCGATCTCGGTGGTGGTGAAGCTGCCGGGCATGTCGATGGCGATGGGCTTGAGCAAGAGGGAGACGTGCGGTTCATAGCCCGCGATCACGCCGGCGACCGCCGCGGCCACGTCGTCCTTGGAGGGCTTGTGGGCGATCAGGACCATGCGGTCCGTGTGGACCTTGCCCGCGTTGAGTTCGGCTTGCTCCTGGGCGCTCAATGTGGAGTCGAGCATGGCCACGCCGATGCGTTCCTTGCCGTCGCCTCCGGTGTTGGACACCGTGTCGACGTGCTTCGCGAGGAGGACGACCGGGGGTTCGCTGACGGTCTGCCCGGCGTCCTCGCCCTGGGCCCCGCCCTCGCCCTTGCCCTCGTACTCGGCCTCGCCTTCGCCTTTGACTTCGGCCGGGTCTCCGGGGCCACTTACACCTTCCCCCTCGGCGCCCTGCTGTGCCGGGCCGGCGCCTTCCCCGGGCTCGTCCCCCTCCTTGTCCGCCGTCTGGGACTCGGGCTTGCAGAGGGGGGTGTTGGCCAGCACCACGATCTGGACGGGGAGGTCTTCGGCCGTGGTCAGCGCGGCGGACCAGTCGGGGGAGTCGTAGGCCACTTCGAGGCCCCAGACACGCGTGGGGGGAGGCTTCTGCTGGAAGGCGATGGAGATGGCGGCACCGAGGTCGCTGAGGCCCTGGGCGATGACGGCGTCACCGGCCCGGTGCGCGGTGGCCAGGGCGTTGTCGAGGGTGTGGTTGAATCCGACGCCGTCCGCGGCGGTCACGTTCGCGACCTTGCGGAGTTCGACCGATTCCTCCCTTTCGATCGCCAGGGCTGTACCGATCGGGAACCTTATGGCGGTCTTGATGGAAGTCGCGCCGGCTGCGGCGTCCTCGGCCAGCGTCGACCTTCCCTGCGGGTAGGCGGCCGTGGCCTCGCTCGGATACGAGAAGGGCTTGGCTTTCGACGTGGCACCTCCGAAGGAACCCTTGCCGATGACGAGGATGTCCCCGAACGCTCGGGTGGCCGGTGCGAAGAGATCACTACTTGCTGTGACAGTGACGTAGTTGAACGGCATCGAATGCTCCTCACCGTGATCGCGCTCGGCCTGGGTGGGTCGGGCGCGGCCGGTGCCCGCGGGGCCCGTCAGGGAGCCGCCTCGAAGGCGGCGACGAATCCCTGAGTCGCCAGCAGATCGCCGACCATCTGCTCGGTGGTGGATGATGTGTCCTTGTCGGGCGTGATGGCCGGGAACACCGCCAGCCACGCGCTGGAGGCGAGGAGAGGGCCCCCGTCGTACGCCTCCGGCCGTGGGCTGGCCGCGTTCACTGCCCGTCTGGCCCTGCTCAGCCGGCGCATCGCGTCGGCCAGGTCGAGCCCGCCGAAGAACAGGACCGACACGCGGAGGGGGAATCCGCGGGCCGGTGCTGACGGATCGAAGGGCGGTGGGTCGGTGTAGCTCAGGGAGTAGTCCCGGTCGAAACGCTCCCCCTCTACGTCATCCCCGTCGGCCGCAGTCCACTCGCCGGCCTCCACGGAGGCGAGGACGCGGGTGGTGCTCGCCGCCTTGGCCATCACCAGTGTCTCCAGCGACATGTCGATCCACTGGTACGGGGGTGTGGCGGGCACGTGGATGGTGACCCTGGCCTGCTCCGTCGTGGGGAGGGACTTGTCCCACGAGGCGTGGACGGCGGTCCATTCCTGGACGGAGGTCTGAAACTCCTTGTGGACGACCTTGACGGACTCCACCGTCCTGACGTCGAGGAGCTTCGGTTCGTACACCGAGGTCAGCAGCGCGCGCACGCGCTTGCGCTCGGAGTCGTCCGCGGGGAGCAGCAGCTCCGTCACGTGCTCCGGCACCAGGTACCGGAGCATCAGATCGTCCGTGAACCGGGTCGTCACCGACATGGCGTTGCCACCTGGCTGACTTCGGGTAGGCAGTGGGTGCAGCCGCTGCCACCCCGGACCACGGCTTTCTCGACGTGGTGGGAGAAGCCCGGGGTCATGTCGGAGGACTCCACGGTGAGGCTGAGGGTCCGGACGGTGAAGCGGGTGTCGGAGGACATGGCCTGGCCGCCCGGGACGGACCGGCGGGGGGAGACGTGCTGCTGACCCGGGTTGCTGTCGAACCGTACGAGGCGGTCGTGCGACACGACCTTCGCGCCGAGGGTTTCCGTAAGGGAAGGGTCGTCAGCACCACGGACGACCGTCAGCAGACACTCGTGATCGACGATCTCGGGCTGCCAGGGGAATGGACCGACCATCACCGTTCCGCCGACCGGGTACCGGTGCAGAACGCCGTCGGCGTCCGTCTGCTCACCGACGCCGTGGACCAGCCGCACTGGTTCGTCGGCCTTTGCCGCCGAACGGCCTCTTGGCTTGCGCTTGTGGTTCCCGCCCATGACATGCTCCTCCGCGCACTCTCATCGACGCCCCCGGCCTTGTTCGGGACGGGGAGGGCCAGGGCGGGTTTCCCCCGCCCTGCCCCCTCGCGTACTGCGCGACACACGGCGGTCAGCCGATGGTGGTGATCAGGATGATGAAAGGCCAGGGCCGTGTAGCCGGCGGGCTGCGGCCCAGGCCGGAACTCGTCCGGTCGACGGCATCGGCCAAGGCAGGACCCTGACGTCTCATGAGGCGCCCAAGGACACGCACCAGGATCTGACGGGGAGGGAAGGCGCCCACGATCTTCGAGACCCGGTCGCCTCGGACGACCTCCGTGTGGATCTCGGATGTGGTGTGGGCCAGCCACTCGCTCACGGCTCCTGCTCCCATTTCGGCGCGGCCGCTTCGTTCCTCTAGACCAGCTTAGGCACGTCCGCGCTTGTAGACCACGCAACGATTCCTTGAGATGGAGCCTGGGCACGCTGTGTGCACATCGGCGAACTCACCTTCGGGGAAGGGGAGTTCGCCGTGAGTGCCGCTGTGCAGACGGTGGGATCCTCACACACAGTCAGCACGATGTGGAGGTATTCACTCAGGGTTAGTGCGGTGTGGGGTCTTTCGCGGCTGTGCGCGCGGAGTGTGCCGGGGTCGTGATCCACGAACGCTGCCAGCCTTCGCCAAGCGCCGACCTGCCAGCACCGCTCACACATGCCGCTGCCAACAGGTACCACCGCGTAGGGCCACCCGCTGGCGAAAGCCGCCTCGACGGCCGCGCCGAACCCCATGCGCAGACGGCACGGCGCAGGAGGGTTGACTTCCATGAAGCTCAACATGGCAGTGGGGAAAGGGTGCTTCGCGGGGAACCGGCTCAACGGTCTCCGGAGAATGCTTGAGCGGTCAACGAGGAGGTTGACCCGCTCTGGAGGCGTTCTTCGGCTGCATGTTCTACACGGTGAGGCGAGGTTCCTGGTCTGTCGGCGGGACAGGCTTGGCATCTTTCTGACCAGTACGGCGTCGGGCCACTGCAGGATCTCCGTCCTGCCCGCGTGTCAGGCCGTACGGCACGACCATGGGTGACGCGGGCGGGGACGGGACCATGCATGATCGAGTGGTCTCGTCGCGTGGTGTCGGTCAGCCGCCGACCACGCTGACGAGGAGACCTCCGGCCCTCTCGAGGAGCTTCTGGGTGGCCTGGTCCTGGCCCGTCTGGAGGAGGCTCTCCCGCAAGTTCCTCGAGCGCTGCCCCTCCTCCGTCCAGCACGGCCCTCCTTGGGATCAGGCCGGGTACGTGATCGAGCCCAGCGGAGGGCAGGGGGCGAGGAGGGACGACCCGGCGCTGGGGCGTTCGACGAAGGCCCGGGCCTGGGCGGCCCGCTGGCGCCGGGTGTCCGACGTGTCGGCGTGCCAGGCGTCGAGCCTGGCCCTGGGGTGGTCCCAGGAGCCGTCGATGAGATCGAGGCTGGTGTTGCCGGAGCTGCGCTGGAACTCCGCCTTGAGGGCGGCCCGCTGGAGCGCGGTCTGGAGCGCGGCGAGGTCGACGCGGGTGGCCAGGACGCCTTGGCTGTGCGGCTCGCGGGTGGGCAGCGGGGCCTGGGGGAGCGGGGACACCCCGGTGTCGAGGCGGCCGATGTTGTCGACCATCGCGTCCTGTGCGTCTCTCACCGCGGTCCGCATCTCCTGGTGCAGCCAGAGCAGTTCGTCGAAGTCGTCCTCGGTGATGCGCATGCGCTGGTAGAGGGCGCGGAAGCGCGGATCCTGGTGCAGCGGGAGCGAGGGGCCGGCGTGCAGCGCCACGCAGTCGTTGTAGCCGGCCGCCACCGCGGCTTCGAGGTGGGCGACCGCCCGGTCCGCCTGCCCGCGCACGAGGGCCAAGCCGCTGAGGTTCGCGTGAGCGCCGGCGGTGATCCACGCCCCGTCGGCTCCGAGCGCCGCGCCGCGGTCCACGACGTCGTGGAGGCCCGGGGCGATGTCTACGGTCCCGTCGGTCAGGTGCGTCACGAGCAGCTCGTGAAGGCGGGCGATCAACGAGTGGGCGGTGTCGGCCATGGATCTCCTCGGACCTGGACGGTGAGAGCGAAGTCGGCCGCCACGTCGGTGAGGGTGCGGCCCGTCGAGATGACGGCTGGATGGGAGGAACGGTTCCTTCCGACCCAGGGCCCCGTGGAACGCCGATGGCCCGGACGGGCAGAGGCGGGGGATACGAGACTCGAACTCGTGAGGGGTAGCCCCCAACTCGCCAACTGCAACCGGACCTAGCCCAAAATGCTTGCCGAAGGACCAGTGCGCCTGCCCGCCGAGGCCGGCCGGTCGGCTTGCACGGTGGGTCCTTCCAGGGGGCGTTGCAGGGGGAGGGGCCCCGGGCGCCGGCTGTCTGGTTCCGGCGCTCGGGGCGGTCTCAGTGCCGTCCGGGGACGGACAGCGGGATGGTCAGTACGGGGAAGGCCGCGTTGCGTGCCGCGTGCAGCAGGTACGGGCCGGGGGAGACGGCCCAGGCCCGGGCCCCCTCGTCCCAGACCTGGAAGGTCCGCTCCGCGAGGGCGATCTCGGCCTCGACCGTCTCGCCGGGCTCCGCCGTGACGGTGGCGAGGCCGGTGAGCTGTCTGGCGGGGCGGTCCTCGGCCGGGGCGACGCGCTCGGCGTAGAGCTGGACGGTCTCGCGGCCCGGTCGGGTACCGGTATTGCGGAGCCTGACCCGGGCATGCCCGTCGGCGGCTTCCAGGGCCAGGTACTCCGAGGTGGTGTAGCCGAGGCCGTGGCCGAAGGGGCACGCGGGGGCTGCGGAGTGCCGCTCCCAGGCCCGGTACCCGACGAAGAGGCCCTCGTCGTACGGCAGGACGCCGTCCTCCGGGGTGACGCGCGTGACGGGGGCGTCCTCCAGCCGGGCCGGCCACGTGGTGGGCAGGCGACCACCCGGCTCCTCCCGGCCGAGCAACACGTCGGCGAGGGCAGAACCGCCCTCCTGCCCCGGGAAACAGGTCAGCAGGACCGCGGCCACGTCCTCCCGCCCGTATGGCCGCGGACCTCTCCCTCCTCCAGATCGCCGCCTTCGCGGTCGGCCTGCTGCCGCCAGCACGCCTGCGTGCCCTCGCCGCCGAACTGTCCGCGGCAGAGGCCGTCGCAGGGCCCACCCCTGGTCATCGCGGCCGACCCGACTGAACCGCGCGGCGGGCGCCCCCGCCTACGCGGACACCGAACGGCGCCTGCGCGATGTGGTGCTCCGATGGCTGATGGAGACGGGATGCTGGCGTCGCGAACGGCCGGACGGGGGAGATCGCCGACGTCAGCGATGCGTGTGGATGAAGCCGAGCTTGTCGATCTCGTCGCCCGATCGGCCGTGGAAGCCGGTGATCTGCCAGCCGGGAGGGGCGGTGTGGGTGACGCAGTCCGAGGTCGGCGTGCCGCCGGCGAGGGTGTGGCCGAGGTTGGTGCTGAACCGCGCGTGGAAGATCCGGGAGCGGCCGTCCTTCTGGGCCCGGCACAAGTACGCGGTCGTGAGGTACTCCCCGCTGCCGAGTGTGAGGGAGGCCGTGGTGCCTCCGGTGCCGCCGTGGGTGAGTGTCGTGCCGTTGTCCAGGGTGATGGCCAGCCGGTCGATCCGGGAGCCGGCGCTCAAGGTGATGGTGGTGGCGCGGGTGCCGGCGGAGACGCTGTCGAGGTCGTTGAAGTGGTCGCCGTGCGGCCCGCCGAACTGCTCGCTCAGCCGGAAGTCCGGGTTGCGCGACCAGGAGAAGCCCACCGCGACCGGGTCGTGGTCGGAGAGCATGAGTCCGTCGCCGGTGAGGAACGCGGCATGCTCGTTGTCGTAGGAGGTGGCGTTCAGGGAGACGAGTCTGCTGCCGCGGTAGAGGACCTTGTCCACGACCTCGCAGGTGTTGGGCACGGTCGGCTGGGACTGGTCGCAGACGAGGGCGTCGCTGCCCTTGGTGGGCGGGGTGCCGTCGCGGATCAGCTCGACCCAGGCGTCGGTGAGCGCGTTGGCGGCGGCGAACTCGGCGATGGTGTCGTCGGCGCGGGTGTAGCGGGTGTTGGTGTCGCCCATGACGACGACCGCGTTGCCCGCCGAGTGGGTCGTGATGAAGGCGGTGAGTTGGTTCAGGTTGTCGGCGCGTGATTTCAGATCTCCCGCGTTCGTACCGGCGTTGGTGTGGAGGTTGTAGAAGTCGACGTACACACCCTCCGCGAGGCGCTGCCGGGCGAAGGTGAAGCCCTTCGGGGTCAGGCAGTCGCCCGAGTCGTACTGGCAGGAGTTCCAGCGGACCCGCTCGAAGTCGTCCGCGTCGTAGGGGGTCTTCGACAGCGTGTTGAGGCCGCTGCCGATGCCCGCCCCGCCGCTGGTGGGGGTGCGGTACGGGTGGGCGGCGTCGGCGGCGTAGAGGCGGGCGTGGTAGTTGAAGTCCTCCTGGACGTGGACGATGTCGTACGCCTCGATCCGTCGGCCGATCTCGGTCGTGGCGGGCTCGCGGGGCGTCGGCGCGCTGGAGATGCTGTCGGGCAGCCCGGCGACGTTGTAGGTGAGCACGCTGAACGTGCCCGAGTCGGCGGCCGTCGCCGGTGGCGCCGTCGCGGTGAGTCCGGCGAGTGCGGCTGCCGCCGCCGTCAGGCAGGCGAGGAGTCGGCGCATGGGGGGCTCCTGGTGGTGGGGGGTTCCGGCTGGGTGCGGCGTCGGTCAGGACCGGGTGGACGCTTCCGCCCGGTCCTGGCCCGCTGCGGATCAGGCGCAGGCGCTCCCGTTGAGCGCGAAGGCCGTGGGGGAGGGATTCGAGCCTGTGTGGGTGCCCTGTACTCCGAACGTCGCGGTCGCACCGGGGGCGATCGCCCGGTTCCAGTCGGCGTCCCGGGCGCTGACGGCGGTGCCGTTCTGGGTGACGGTGGCGTTCCAGGCGCTCGTGACGCGCTGGCCGCCCGGGTAGGCCCAGGCCAGCTGCCAGCCGTCCACGGCCGTCGGGCCGGTGTTCTTGACGGTGACGGTCGCGGTGAAGCCGGTGTTCCAGACGTTGTTCACCGTGTACGTCACCGCGCAGGCGGCGGTGGGCGGTTCGCCGCCGGCGGAGGTTCGCTCGGCGGCGTAGGCGGCGAGCCAGGCCAGGGGGGCGTTCCAGTTGACCGCCACCTCGTTGGTCGAGTACGAGCCGATGTCGTCGACGTAGCAGGCGGCGGGCGCGCAGCCGGTCAGTCTCTCCTGCGCGACCGGGTCCTGGAGCGCGCTGTCGGGACCGCCCGCGAGCGACCCGGCCGGCGGGTGGGGCAGGGAGGCGTCCAACGGATGGGCCCAGAAGCGGTGGTGCTGGTTCTGCGAGGACCTCTCGCCGTGGCCGGTCACGTACGACATGCCGAGGGCGTTGCGGCCGAGCAGGTAGTCCATGGTCTCCAGCGCGCCGGCGCGGTAGCGCCCGTCGCCCGTCAGCTCGCCGGCGACGGCCATGACGATGGCGTCGTCGGCGACCTCGCCGTTCGAGCCCCAGAAGTATCCGTCCGCCGGGACGGGCACGGCGTAGCCCTGGTCGGCCATCCTGGACAGATAGCCGTCGGCGGCTGCCGTCACCGAGGCCCTGATCCGGGCCAGGTCGGACGCGGGCAGGCCGTTGGGGACGGTGGCCAGGACGAGTCGGCCGAGCGCCGCCGTGTCCGCCCAGCCGAAGCCGTACGGGCTGAACGCCTCGGCGGAGGTGTGCCAGGGCGAGGAGGTGACCGCGTCCCGGTAGGCGCTCTCGCCGGTCGTCGCGTACAGCTCGGCGGCTGCCCAGTAGAACTCGTCGGTGACCCGCGTGTCGTCGTAGGCTCCGCCGCCCGTGCTGTCCGAAGCCGGCGCGTACAGGGCGGGGTTGGCCTGTGCCGCGGTCCAGGCCCGGCGGGCGGCCGACAGGCACCGGTCGGCGTACGCGGAGTCGTACGGGCGGAAGACCCGGGCGCACTGCGCGGCGGCCGCGGCGAGGTTGAGGGTCGCCGCCGTGGACGGCCGGTGCAGCTCGCGGGGCTGCGCGTCCTGGTCGGGACGCAGCGGCATGCCGGTCCAGGCCGCGTCGTGGACCTTGTGGAAGGCCATGCCCGCGTACGGCCTTCCTTCGGGCACCTGCATGCGCATCAGGAAGTCGAGCTCCCACCGCGCCTCGTCGAGGACGTCGGGCATTCCGTTGCCGCGTTCGGGGACGCGCAGGGTCGAGTCGCCCAGCGCGGCATCCCCGCCGGCCCGCTTGGCCCGCTCGAAGGAGTTGACGACCAGCCAGGTGGAGATGCCGCCGTTGACGACGTACTTGCCGTGGTCGCCCGCGTCGTACCAGCCGCCCCTGACGTCCTGCGTGTAGTCGCACACGGTGGCCTGGCACGGTACGGACGTGTCGCCCTGGTTGGGCGCGACGTCGAGGTGTCCGGCCGGGCGGGCGTACGCGGAGCCTACGAGGGCGGCGTCGATCGCGATGCCGCTGCGCTGGTGGTGGAAGAACGCCATCGAGTCGGAACGCAAGGTGTCGTAGAGGTCCGCGCGGATGTCGAAGGGTGCGCTGCTGTTGCCGTCCACGGACAGGACGTATCCCGAGCCCGTGCTCCGGTACGAGGAGAAGTCGGCCACCTGGACGGACTGCCCGGAGGGGGTGTCCGCGCCGCGCGGGACGGTCGATCCGGAGGCGACCAACGTGCCGGACGCGTTCCGCAGCTGCCAGGAGAGCGCCTGCGTCGCCGTGGTGACGACAGTGGCGCGCTTGGGCCCGTCGGGCAGGTAGCCGACCTGGTTGACGCGTACGGCCGTGGTCGCCGCCGCGGTGGCGGGGACGTCCGCGGCGGCCGGTGTGGACGCGAGACCGCCCAGGAGGAGGGCGCCCGTCAGCAGGGCGGTGGGGAGACGTAACGAGCGAGGGGGTGGCATGTGCGGCTCCTGTGTGTCGTCGGGGGAGTATCAGCAGGTGAGTCGGCCATCGAGGGATTGTGGTGAGCATGCCAAAGGATTCCTCTTTGCCTCCCTGGGGAGTGGGAGCGCTCCCATGACGATGAAAGATCGAACACCGGTCGAGAGGCGGGGATCTGAGCGCAGGTTAGTGATGCGTGCCCACACCGTCAACGGGTCGACGCCGTGGCGCGAAGTCGACCGCCTGGCCGGTCTGCGGGACGCGGCGCACGTGCGGGTAGCGTTCGGCGCAATGGTGCAGGCGGTCGACCGCCGCGACGGAAGGACCCGATTCTGAACCCCCAGCTCGCGGAGGCCCTGTCCGCGGCCCTGCTCGTCCTCGTGCTGGCCTGTGCGGTCATCCGCCCCTTCGGGTGGCCGGAGGCGGTCGTGGCCGTCCCGGCAGCGGTCCTGGTGATCGTCACCGGGGCCATCTCCCTCGACGACGCCCTGGCCGAGGCGGAACGGCTCGGGCCGGTGATCGGCTTCCTGGCGGCCGTACTGGTGCTGGCTCAGCTCTGCGACGACGAGGGACTGTTCCAGGCCTGCGGGGCGTGGATGGCGCGTACGGCGGCGGGCCGGCCGCGCCGGCTGCTCGCCCAGGTGTTCCTGGCGGCATCGGCGATCACCGCCGTGCTCAGCCTGGACGCCACGGTCGTGCTCCTGACCCCCGTGGTGTTCGCCACCGCGGCCCGTATCGGCGCCCGTCCGAAGCCGCATGTGTACGCCTGCACGCACCTGTCGAACACGGCCTCCCTCCTGCTGCCCGTCTCCAACCTCACCAACCTCCTGGCCTTCGCGGCCAGCGGGCTCAGCTTCACCCGGTTCGCCGCCCTGATGGCCCTGCCATGGGCAGCCGCGATCGCCGTCGAGTACCTGGTCTTCCGGCGCTTCTTCGCCACCGACCTGGACGCGGGAGCGCAGGCCCCCGCCGTCGTCGAACCGCCGCCGCTGCCGCTGTTCGCCCTGGTGACCGTGGGATGCACGCTCGCAGGCTTCGTGCTGACCTCGGTGGTCGGCGTCGACCCGGCGTGGGCCGCCCTGGCAGGGGCGCTCGCCCTCGCCGTACGGGCCCTCGTCCGCCGCCGCACCAGTCCCCGTGCGCTGGTCCGCGCCGCCTCCGTGCCCTTCCTCGCCTTCGTCCTGGCCCTCGGGATCGTGGTCCTGGCAGTGGTGGACAACGGTCTCGACGACGCCCTGGGACACCTGATCCCCGAGGGCACCGGCCTGCCGGAACTTCTCGCCCTCGCCGGACTGGCCGCCGTCCTCGCGAACGTCATCAACAACCTGCCCGCGGTCCTGGTACTCCTGCCGCTGACCGCCCCGTCGGGGCCCGGCGCCGTCCTCGCCGTCCTGCTCGGGGTGAACATCGGCCCCAACCTCACCTACGCCGGCTCGCTGGCCACCTTGCTGTGGCGGCGTATCGTCCACGCCCACGACGGTGAGGTGGAGCTGAAGGAGTTCACCCGGCTCGGCGTGTACGCGGTACCCGCGAGCCTGGCCGTCGCCGTACTGGCACTGTGGCTTTCCCTGACCGTCATCGGAGGAGGCTGACCCATGGCCGTGGTCGTCTGGATCGTCGAGGGCACCTGGCGCGCCTGCGTGGACGCCGCCCGCGCGCACACCCCGGCGGACGCCGACATCGTCCTCCTGCACGTCACCCCCGCCGACGTCCCGGGCGCCGCACACGGCGCCTTCGCCGGACTCCTCGGCCGCGGCCACCCGGCGGGGCACCGCCCGGCCGAAGGCTGGGGGAGGGACCCCGGCACGCGACTGGAGCACCTCGCCGCCACCTCCGCGCGGCAGCTGCTCCAGGACGCCGCCGACCGCCTGGACCGCCCCTGCACGCGTACCGAACGCACCGGCCGCGTCGAGCGCGAGGTCGTCGCCGCGGTCGAGGGCAGCGACCTGCTGATCCTGGCCCGGGACGGCGACCGCACCCACCTCGGACCGCACAGCCTCGGCCCCGCCGCACGCTTCGTCGTCGACCACGCCCCCTGTCCGGTGCTGCTCGTGTGGCCCGAACCGCCGCCGGGGCTGCCCACCATGCCGCCCCCTCCTCCGCATCACACCGTCTGACGGGCGACGAACCCCCGCCGGCCACTGGCGGGGGCCGGCGGGGGCCGGTCACGCGGCCGGCTCCCGCGCGAGCGGGGCCACGGGCGAGAGGCTTCCCGTGGCCTAAGCGGACGGGGGAGGAGCGGAGCTCAGCGGTTGAAGGTCAGCCGCGGTGCCGCGTTCCGGGCCAGTGCGTGGGCCTGGTCGGGCCACCACGTGCCGGCGGGCG
Organism: Streptomyces sp. NPDC037410; assembly: GCF_055602235.1. Taxonomy (NCBI): domain Bacteria; kingdom Bacillati; phylum Actinomycetota; class Actinomycetes; order Kitasatosporales; family Streptomycetaceae; genus Streptomyces; species Streptomyces sp. NPDC037410. The sequence continues at coordinate 64,149 of NZ_JBVJWR010000021.1, forward strand.
GGTCGACGATGCCGTACTCCGGGTCGATCGTGCCGCCGGTGTTGCGGGTGCAGCTGCCGTCGGACTCGCCCGGGATCTTGACCCACAGGTAGGCGTCGACGAGCGGGACGCTGGTGTCGGCGGTCGGGCGCGGACCGAGGCCGCGGCCGGGCGCGTTGCACCAGATCTCCGGGTCGCCGGTGTACTTGCCGGGCTCCGGCTTCCAGGCGCCCAGACCGTTGCGGCTGGTGTCGATGACGAAGTGGTGCAGCGCGTCGCCGGTCGGGGTGCCGACGTTCTGGTCGAACCAGGCGTCGGTCCAGCGCCAGGTGGCGGGGTCGGCGGAGTCGACCGCATTGCCGGGGGTGCCGTCGTTGGGCGCGGCGGGCGAGTAGTACTGGGTGGCGCACCAGTCGGTGTGGCCGCGAGCCCAGTCAGGGCCCTCGGTGGCGAACCACATGCACTTCGATATCCAGGTTCCGTACCTGGCGTTGTGGTCGGTGGGGTGGGTGTTGGACACGTTGAGGACGAAGCCGTCGCTGTTCTGGACACCGGCGTCGAGCAGTCGCCGGGCCATGTCGCCGACGGGCCGCCACAGGACGTTGCCCGCGTCGAGGTAGACCGCGGTGCGGGCCTTGGACTTGATCGTCTTCACCGCGTACGCCAGATCGGCGATGCGGGTCGCGGTGAGTTCGCCGGTCGGGTCCACGGCAGGCCCGCACTCGCGGGGGAGGAGGGCCAGACCGTCGGGCTCGACCACGACGACCGCCTTGCTGTCCCCGATACCGGCGGCGAAGGCGTCGATCCACTGCCGGTAGGCGGCGGAGGAGGCTGCACCGCCGCTGGAGTACTGGCTGCAGTCCCGGCCCGGCACGTTGTAGGCGACCAGGACGGGGGTCCGGTTCACCACCCGCGCTCGGCGGACGAGGCTTCCCACCTTGGCCCGGACCTCGTCGGGCGTGCCCTCGGTGAACCACTCGGCCTGCGGCCAGCTGGCGAGCCTGGCCATGTTCACGGCGTTCGGCAAGTCGCCGTTCCTGAGGTCGGTGAGCGCCTGCTTGGCGGCCTTGCTGTGGGGGTCCACGTAGAACTTCGTGGTGGGGGTGAGCGTGTCCCCGGCGGGTGCGGCCTGCGCCTGCCCCTGTGTCGCGGTGAGGGCGGCGCAGGCCGCGAGCACCGCGAGGGCGGCGGTCGCACGGCGCCGTAGGCTGCGTGGCTTCATGAAGGCTCCTGGTCGAAGGGGTGGGGTGAGACGGGTCCGGTGGTGGCCGCTGGGCTGCGGAAACCGGTCCACAGGAGTCGGATGTCAGTAGCCGTAGATCATCTTGTAGGCGACCTCCGGGAGGAACTGGCCGGCCGTGGAACCGGTCCCGACGCCGCAGTTGCCGTCGGACTCGCCCGGGGCCTTGATCCACAGCAGCATCTCGGCGCCGCCTCCCAACTGGGTGGGGCTGCCGATGCGGCGGCCGGCCGCGTTGCACCACTCGCCGTTGGCGCCGTTGCCGTTGCGGCTGGTGTCGACGACGAACGGCTTGGTGTAGCCGTAGCGGGCGGCCAGTTCGCTGTTGACGGCGTTGCCGTAGGCGGTGTTCTGGGCGGTGGTGTAGTAGTTCGAGATGTTGAGCGAGAAGCCGTGGGCCTGCCGGAGGCCGGCTTCGTGGAGGCGCTGGGCCATCGTCCCGGCGCTCACCCAGCCGGGGTTGCCGGCGTCCAGGTAGACCGAGGTGTTCGGTGCCTGGCGGTTGAACTCGGCGAGGGCGCCGCCGATCATGCCCTGGCGTTCGCGGATCTGGGTCTGGTTCATGCAGCCGTAGTCCGCGAGGGAGTCAGGTTCGAGGATGACGACGGCCGGGCGGTTGGCTATCCCGCCGGCGAACTGCGCGATCCAGCTCGCGTACGCGGAGGGAGAGGAGGCTCCGCCTCCGGACTGCCCGCCGCAGTAGTCGCGGTGGTAGATGTTGTACGCGACCAGGATGGGCAGCTTGTCCCAGTAGTCCGCCGCGCCGACGTACGCGCCCGTGGCGGTACCGATGGTGCCGCTCCAGGAGCCGAACCAGTGGGCCATGGGGGTGTTGGCGATCGACGCGTTGATCGCCGGTGTCCGGCCGTCACCGGGGTTGGCGGCGACCCACTGCTTCGCGCTCGCGTTCGGGTCCACGTAGAAGCCGCTGGTCATGGTGGTCGGGTCGGCCGCGTGGGCGGACGGCGCGACGGCGAGCGCCAGCGGGAGCGCGAGCAAGGATGCCGCGAGGGTGCGGATTCGGCGGCGCATGACGGTACCTCGATTCCTGACGGGGGGACGCGCCGCACGCTCTCGTCCCGAGCGGGCGGCGCACTGAGGAAGTGCGGTGGTACGGCACCTCCGGGGGGAAGGGCCCGGGGGAGAGAGCGACCGCGCTCGACCGAGAACGGCGCCGCCTTCCCCGACGTCCGCTCGGCGGACGCGTACCCCTAAGGCCAGCGCTGGTACGCCAGGGCCATCGCCGCGAACGCGATCCCGGGTCTCTGAGCCCCGCAAGGTGTCAGGTGCGGGTCCAGCGCTGGTTGCTGCCGCTCCAGCAGGAGTAGAGCTGGATCAGGGTGCCGTTGGCGGTGCCGCCGGCGGCGGCGTCGAGGCAGAGGCCGGACTGGACTCCGACGATGGTGCCGTCGGAGTTCAGGCGCCACTTCTGGTTGTCGCCGCCCCAGCAGCTGTAGATCTGGACCTTGGCGCCGTTGCCCGTGCCGGCCGCGTCCAGGCACTTGTCGCCGTAGACCCTGAGTTCGCCTGCGGCGGTAAAGGTCCACTGCTGGTTGGTGCGGTTGTTGCAGTCCCACAGGGCGAGCTGGGTGCCGTCGGTGGTGGCGGCGCCGGGCACGTCCAGGCAGCGGCCCGAAGCGACGCCCTTGATCGGACCGGAACCGGGGGAGGGCGTCGGAGGGGTGGTGGGGGAGGCGGCGTTGAGTGTGTTGAGGACGGAGGTGTACGCGGGCTTCTTGCTGCCGTCGCCGTTGAACAGGAGCGGTGTCTGATCCGCTCGCCAGGAGTCGGTGTCGCGCACGCCCCAGACGGTGATGCCGAGGCAGCGCGGGACGGCCAGGCAGTCGTTGGTCACGTTGGCGTAGGTCGTGGCCGAGGCGCCCTGGATGTCGAGTTCGGTGACGGCCACATCGACGCCGAGGGCGGCGAAGCTCTGCAGGGTGGTGCGGAAGTTGCTGTTGTACGGGCTGTCGCTGTTGAAGTGCGACTGGAAGCCGACGCAGTCGATCGGCACGCCGCGCTGCTTGAAGTCCCGGACCATCGCGTACACGGCCTGGGTCTTGGCCCAGGTCCAGTTCTCGACGTTGTAGTCGTTGTAGCAGAGCTTGGCGGCCGGGTCGGCGGCGCGCGCGGTGCGGAACGCGACCTCGATCCAGTCGTTGCCGGTGCGCTGCAGGTTGGAGTCACGCCGGGCTCCCGAGCTGCCGTCGGCGAACGCCTCGTTCACCACGTCCCACTGGGCGATCTTGCCCTTGTAGTGGGCCATCACGCCGTTGATGTGGTTGGTCATCGCCTGGCGCAGCGCGCTGCCGCTGAGGCTCTGCATCCAGCCCGGCTGCTGGGAGTGCCAGGCCAGGGTGTGGCCGCGCACCTGCTTGCCGTTCTGCACCGCCCAGTTGTAGACGCGGTCGCCGGCGGTGAAGTCGAACCGGCCCTGCTGGGGTTCGGTGGCGTCGATCTTCATCTCGTTCTCGGGCGTCACCGAGTTGAACTCGCGGCCCGCGATCGTCATGTACGCCGAGTCGTTGAGCCGGCCCGAGGCGACGGCGGTTCCGAAGTAGCGGCCGCTCTGGGCCGCCGCGCCGCCGAGCGTGCTCTCGGCGGCGTGTGCGGTCAGCGGTGCCACCAGCACGGCGGCCGGAACGAGGACGCCGCCGACCAGGGCCGTACAGAGGCCGCCGATCTTTCGGCGGACGGCGGTCGGGGGAGTGGCGTTCAAGCGCATGGCTGAGCCTCCAGGGCTGAATTCACGGAAGAATTGGCGCGCGGCAGAACGAAACCGCTGCGGCGGGGTGTTGCGCCCATAGGGAAAGGGCGCTCACCGCCAGGACCTTGGAACTCAGTGTGGAAATTCGACGGAAACATGTCAACGGTTTCGAAGGGTTTTCGACAATCGCCCTTCGAAAGTATTTCGTGGAAATTCGGCGTCAGTACCTGGGCGCCGGGTACGTGATGTCGAACCACGTGAAGTGGGCCTCGTGGGTGGAGGGGCGGCCGTTGGAGGTGGCGTACAGGCCGAGCTGGACGCTGGTGAACAGCGGTGTGAGGAAGGTGGCTTCGACGGTGGCCAGGTCCTGCCAGGCACCGTCGGGTGCCGCATGAGCGAAGGTGTGGTTGAAAGCGCGGATGCGGACTCCCAGGCGAACGGGACCCGGGGGAAGGGGAACGCCGGCCAGGACCTCGGGCCCGCGGCGGAGGGTGAGTCCTTCCGCGGTGCGAAGGAAGAGGAGGTGGGTGTCGTCGTCGAGGACTACGGCGAGGCCTGCCTCTTCGTCCGGTGAGGCGGGAGCGAAATGCAATTCGGTGGAGACGTCGCAGTCGGGCTGTTCCTGGGGACGGGCCAGGAGGGATGCGGTGGTGTGATCGCCGAGGCGTTCGGGGGACAGCTGGAGACGGAGCCCGTCGCCGGTGGTCCAGAACCGCACGCGTGGGGTGCGCAGGACGCTCCAGTCGGCGGAGAGGGTGGCGAAGTCGTCGTGGAGGGGGCGGCGAAGGCCGGTGTGGACGACGGGGGAGAAGACCGGCCAGCCGGCGTCCCAGGTGACCCGGCTGAGGAACGTCTCGCGGCCGATGGCGGAGCCCGGGCGGACGCCCAGGAGGACGGCTCGCCAGTCGCCGTTCGGGGTGTGGACGAGGTCGGCGTGCCCGGTGCAGGTGACCGGGCCCTCGGCCGGTGGGAGCACCGGGTTGCCGGGGGCGCCCTCGTAGGGGCCGGTCACGCGGTCCGCGCGGGCGGCCACCACGCTGTGGTCCACATCGGTGCCGCCCTCGGCGGTGAGCAGGAGATAGGTGCCGCCGATCTTGTAGAGGTGCGGGGCCTCCGACCAGCGGGCGCCTTCGTGGCTTCCCCGCCACAGGACGTACTCGGGTCCCGTGAGCCGGCGCTCGCGGGGAAGGTATTCGCGCATCCAGATCTCGGTGTGGCCGGCGGCCTCGTCCACCACGCGGGCGGCGGTGAACCAGGCTCGGCCGTCGCCGTCGCCGTCGCCGTCGCCGTCGCCGCCGTCGCCGTCGTCCGGCCCGTCGTCGAAGAAGAGCGAGGGGTCGAAGCCCTCGCCCTCCAGCCAGTGCGGTTCCGACCACGGCCCCGCCGGGTCGGTCGCCGTGACGACGAAATGGCCGGGGCCGTCCATCAGCGTGCAGACGAGATGGAAGACCCCGTCGTGGTGCCGGATCGTCGGTGCGAACAGGCCCCGTGAGGGCTCGCACCCGTCGAGGTCGAGCTGAGACGCCCGGCCGAGCGCGGAGCCGATGCGCCGCCAGTTCACCAGATCGCGGCTGTGGAACACGGGAAGGCCCGGGAACCATTCGAAGCTGGACGTCACCAGGTAGTAGTCCGCTCCCACTCGGCAGACGGACGGGTCGGGCCGGAACCCGGGCAGTACGGGATCACCGAACGACGCGGTCATGGAACCTCCACGATCTCGACTGGCATGGTTCTCCTAGGGGGTGTCTCGTCGATCAGGCCGCGAGCCCGGCTTGATCGGCGAGACACCCCCTAGAGGCGAGGCGGGGCGGTGGAGAGCCGGACCTTGAGTTCGGTCGCGAGCTCCATCCGAGGGCTGACCAGGGGTTGGCCTTCCAGAAGCAGGAACAGTGCGCGGGCGGCGAGCCGGCCCATCTCCTCCAGCGGCTGACGTACCGTCGTCAGTGGAGGTGACAGCCATTCGCCCATCGGCAGGTCGTCGAAGCCGACCACGCTGAGGTCCTGCGGGATGCTCAGTCCGCTCTGCCGGGCGGCCTCGTAGACGCCCATCGCCTGCTGGTCGCTACCGGCGAAGACGGCCGTCGGCGGCTCGGGGAGGGCGAGCAGTTCCTGCGCGCACCGGAACCCGCCCTCGTGCTGGAAGTCGCCGAACCGGATGAGGTCGCGGTCGACCTCGATCCCGGCCCGCTCCAGGGCGGCCCGGTACCCGTCGATGCGGGCCTGGCTGCAGAGCATCTCCTTGCGTCCGCCGATCGTGGCGATCCGGCGGTGCCCCAGCTCCAGCAGGTGCTCGGTGGCGGCGAGGCCGCCGGCCCAGTTGGTCGCTCCGATGCTCGGCACGCCATTGCCCGGCAGGTCGATCGGGTCGATGACGACCAGTGCCACTCCGGCCCGTTCGACCTGGGCGCGCTGGGCCTGGGTGACCGAGGCGGTGACGAGGATGACGCCGTCGCTGTGGTGCAGGACCGGCAGTGCGGCCCAGCTCGACGGCGTGGCCTCGCCCGGCGGGACGAGCGACACGACGGTGCCGACGCTCCGCTGGGCGCACTCGGCCTCGACGCCACGCAGTATCTCCACCGCCCACGCGCTGTCCAGACCGCCGATGATCAGGTCGACCAGGCCCGACCTGCGGGCCCTGGGCTGCCGGCCGGGCTGGAGGTAGTTGTGGGATCGCAGCAGGGTCTCGATCCGTTCGCGCGTCGCGGGTGCGACATCGGAGCGACCGTTGATCACCTTGGACACGGTGGCCTGGGAGACCCCTGCCGCCGCGGCGATGACGGCCAGGGTCGGACGCTGCTCGCTCAACTCATCTCCTCTGCGTGGACGTCTTCGTCCGGCGATAGGTACCGCAAACTTTTCGAAAGAGTTTCCGGTCGTGTGACCTGCTTGTCAACCCTGTAACTGGCAGATGTCTTTGGGAAGTTCGGTGGCGGGTCTTGACCGAGAAGCCGCAGGTTCCTAGTTTGTGGCAGCGCAGAATTCGAGAAAGTTACGAAAAGTTTTCGAGCTCGCATCGGCATCACTCACCCCGGAGGTCTCATGGCCAGCACTCCCCCGAGCCGACGAAGCTTCCTGGCCCTCACGGCCCTGACCGCACTGTCCGTCCCGCTGGTAGCGGCCTGCGGCGGTGACGGCTCCGGCGGCAAACCGGCGGCCGACGGCAAGGTGACCTTCGCGTGGTGGAACATCGCCACGACGGAACCGGGCAAGTCCCTCTTCCCGCAGATGGCCTCGGCGTTCACGGCCGCTCACCCGAACATCGGGATCGAGACGACCTCGTTGGAGAACGAGGCGTTCAAGTCCAAGCTGACCGCCACCAGCTCGTCCGGCAAGCTCCCCGACGTCTTCCAGACCTGGGGCGGCGGCGTGCTGCGGCAGCAGGTCGACGCGGGTCTCGTCGAGGACCTCACCGACGCGTTCGGCTGGGCGTCCGACCTCACTCCGGTGTCGCTGCAGGCCTATCAGATCGAGGGTCGGACCTACGGTGTTCCCTACGACATCGGCATGGTCGGCTTCTGGTACAACAAGAAGCTCTTCGCCAAGGCCGGGGTCACCGCGCCCCCGGCCACCTGGGCCGAGTTCCTCGACGTGGTCAGGAAGCTCGAGACGGCGGGCGTCACTCCGATCGCCCTCGCCGGCAAGGAGAAGTGGCCGGGCCACTACTACTGGGCCTACCTCGCGATGCGCGTCGCGGGCCTTCCCGCGCTGCAACAGGCCGCGACCGGCAAGGACTTCACCGGCGCCGGCTTCGTCCAGGCCGGTGCCCACCTCAGGGAGCTGGTCGACCTCCAGCCGTTCCAGCCGGGCTTCCTCGGCGCCGGCTACGCCACGCCGGGCGGCCAGGCCGCGACCATGGGCAACGGCAAGGCCGCCATGGAGCTGATGGGGCAGTGGGGACCGTCGGTGCAGAAGGACGCGGGCGCCGACCTCGGAGCGGACCTGGGCTTCTTCCCCTTCCCGACGGTCGACGGCGGTGTCGGCCGGGCCACCGAGGTGTTCGGCGGCGGCGGTGGCTTCGCGCTGCGCAAGGGCGCCCCGAAGGAGGCGCTGGACTTCCTGAAGTTCTTCGTCCTGGAGAACGAGTCCAAGCTGCTGGCCTCCAACGGCTACCTGCCGGTGGTCAAGGGCGCGGAGCGACAGCTCAGCGACGCCAACAAGAAGGTGGTGGCCGACAGCCTGGTCAAGGCGACGGGTTTCCAGCTCTTCCTCGACCAGGCCTATCCGCCGGCGGTCGGCCAGGAGGTCAACGACAGCGTCGCCGACCTCATCGCGGGCAAGAAGACGCCCGAGCAGGTCACCCAGTCGATCACCGAGGCTGCGAAGGGTGCCTAGCTCCGTGGCCACCCCCACCAAGGGCCGGGTCAAGGAGCGGACGGAGAACGTGGTGCCGGTCCGCCCGCCCGACACGGCCCGGTCACTCCTGCGCGGTCTTGCAAGCTGGGCCTCGGTCGCCTGGTTCCTCGTCCCGGCCCTGGTCCTCTTCCTGGTCTTCGTCCTCGCCCCGATCGCCGTCGCCGTTCGCACCAGCTTCTTCAAGTGGGGCGGGATCGGCCCCATGGACGACTTCGTCGGCTTCGAGAACTACACGAAGCTGTTCGCCGATCAGGTCTTCCTCGGCGACATGGGGCGCGGGCTGTACCTGATCATCCTGTCGATCACGGTGCAGTTGCCCTTCGCGCTGTTCACCGCCGTACTGCTCAACCAGAAGCTGCGCGGCCGGGCCGTCTACCGGATGCTGTTCCTCGCGCCGTACATCCTGTCCGAGGTGGTCACGGCGGTCCTCTTCACCATGATCTTCCTCCCCGGCGACGGCGTGGCCGACCATCTCGTCGGCGCCCTGGGCCTGGAGGGGCTGCAGGGCAAGTGGCTCGCCGAACCCTCGACGGTGATGCCGACCCTGTTCCTGGTCATGACCTGGAAGTACTTCGGCTTCCACATGATGCTCTTCCTCGCCGGGCTGCAAGGGATCCCGCGCGAGATCCTCGACGCCGCCTCCCTCGACGGCGCCGGCGCCTGGCAGCGCTTCCGGTACGTGACGCTGCCGCTGCTCGGCCCGACGATCCGGATCAGCGTCTTCCTTTCGGTCATCGGAGCCATCCAGCTCTTCGACCTCGTCTGGGTCATGACGGCGGGCGGCCCCAACCACTCCTCCGAGACGATGGCGCTCGCGATGTTCCAGTTCGGGTTCAAGCGCTACCAGGTCGGCTACGCCGGCGCGATCAGCGTGGTGCTCTTCATGATCAGCCTGGTCTTCTCCCTCTTCTACCAGCGTTACGTGCTCCGCCGTGACGTGAGCGGGGCCGTCACCACAGGAGGCGGCCGATGAACGCGCGCAGGGCGGTACGCGGCCTGTCGACGCACACCGTGGTCTGGCTGATCGCCGCGTTCGTCGCCGGTCCGCTGATCTACGCGGTGATCTCCGGGTTCAAGAGCACCAGTGAGCTGACGAGCAATCCGTTCGGGCTTCCGGCGCACTGGAAGACAGGCAACTACACCGGCATTCTCGGCGACGGGATGTTCTGGCGGCAGATCGCCAACAGCGCGGGCATCGCGATCGGCACGGCCTTCTGCACGGTCGCGGCCTCCGCCATGGCGGCGTACGCGCTGGCCCGCTACGCCTTCCGGGGCAGGGAGCTCTTCTACACGCTGTTCACGATCGGGCTGATGTTCCCGTTCGCGGTGGCCGTCCTGCCGCTGTTCCTGCTGCTGCGCACCTTCGACCTGCTCGACAACCCGCTCGGAGTGATCCTCCCGCAGGCGGCCTTCGGGCTCCCCATGACGATCATCATTCTGCGCGGCTTCTTCCGGACCATCCCGGCCGAGGTCGAAGAGGCGGCCATCATGGACGGCTGCGGCAAGTTCCGCTTCTTCTGGAAGATCCTGCTGCCGATGGCGCGGCCGGCGCTCGGCACGGTCTCGGTGCTCGCGATCGTCGCGAGCTGGAACAACTTCTTTCTGCCGCTGCTGGTGTTCAACGACCCGAAATGGCAGACGATCCCCGTCGGCGTCCAGCAGTTCCAGGGCCAGTACTCGACCGACTACGCGCTCGTCCTCGCCTACATCGTGCTCGCCATGGTCCCCGCCCTCGCCTTCTACGCCGTCGCCGAGCGACAGCTGATCGGCGGCCTCACCGCGGGCGCCACCAAGGGCTGACCGTCCCGCGCCACCAAGGGCTGACGCGTCCCGCGCCACCCCCACTCCGAGGAGACCTCGTGAAACGTCTGAGCGCATTGACATGCGCCATTTTGTTAGCGCTAACATCGCAGGCCGCGGCCGAGTCCCCGCGACCCGCGGCCGATCCCGAACGCATCGCCGTCGACTTCCGCACCGAACTCCAGCCCATCGACGGATTCGGCTTCTCGATGGCCTTCCAGCGGGCCGACCTGCTGCACGGCGCGCGTGGCCTCAGCCCGGCCAAGCAGCGCGAGGTGCTCGACCTGCTGCTCAGCAGGGAGAAGGGCGCGGGCCTCTCGATCCTGCGCCTGGGCATCGGGTCGTCGACCGACAGGATCTACGACCACATGCCGACGATCCTGCCGGCCGACCCCGGTGGTCCGGACGCCACGCCGAAGTACGTCTGGGACGGCTGGGACGGCGGCCAGGTCTGGCTCGCCAAGGAGGTCAAGGCCTACGGAGTCAAACGGTTCTTCGCCGACGCGTGGAGCGCCCCGGCCTTCATGAAGACCAACGGAAGCGAGAACGACGGCGGCGAGCTCCGGCCCGAATGGCGTCGGGCCTACGCGAACTACCTCGTCCAGTACGCGAAGTTCTACCGGCAGGAAGGCATCGGGATCACCGACCTGGGGTTCACCAACGAACCCGACTGGACGGCGACCTACGCCTCGATGCGGTTCACCCCGCAGCAGGCCGTCGACTTCCTCAAGGTGCTCGGGCCGACCGTCCGCGCGTCCGGACTGAAGACCCGGCTGGTCTGCTGCGACGCCGCCGGCTGGGACCGACAGGTCGCCTACACCCAGGCCATCGAGGAGGACCCGGCGGCCGACAAGGCCGTGCGGACCGTCACCGGTCACCGCTACAGCGGCCCTACCGCCGTCCCGCAGCCGACCGACGAGCGCGTGTGGATGTCGGAATGGTCGCCGGACGGCTCCACCTGGAACGAGAACTGGGACGACGGCAGCGGCTACGACGGCCTCACCGTCGCGGCCGACATCCAGAACACCCTGACCGTCGCCCACGCCAATGCCTACGTCTACTGGACCGGCGCGTCCCTCGGCGCGACCCGAGGGCTCATCCGGCTCGCCAACCCCGGCGACGACTACCGGGTGTCCAAGCGGTACTGGGCATTGGCCGCCTTCAGCCGCTTCATCCGCCCCGGCGCCGTCCGCGTACCGGTCGCGAACGCCGACTCCGCCCTGCGGATCACCGCCTTCCGCAACACCGACGGCAGCCGCGTCATCGAGATCCTCAACACCGCCACCACCGAAACCTCCGCCGCCTTCACCCTTCGCGGCGGGCACGACCGGCACCCCGACGCCTACGTCACCGACGAGACCCGCTCGATCACCCCGGCCGACATCGTCGCCACACACGGTACGGCCCTCACGGCGACGCTCGCCCCGCGCGCCCTCACCACGATCGTCCTCGACTGAACCGCCCCGCACCCCAGGAGTCATTCATGCCCGTGTCCCGGCATCCCATCGCCCTGTCCGCCGCGGCCTGCCTCGCGGCCGGCCTCGCCGCCGCGCCCGCGACGGCCGATCCCCGCCCCAGGACGCTCGGCGAACTGGCCGAGAAGCACCACAAGTACTTCGGCGCCGCCACCGACAACCCCGAGTTCACCGACGCCGCCTATCTGAAGCTCCTCGGCAGCGAGTTCGGGCAGACCACCCCCGGCAACGCCATGAAGTGGGAGACCACAGAACCCCGGCGCGGCGTCTTCGACTTCACCGCCGCCGAAGAGGTCATGACCTTCGCCAAGGCCCACCACCAGAAGGTCCGCGGCCACACCCTCGTCTGGCACAACCAGCTCCCCGCCTGGCTCACCGAGCGCAGCTGGACCGCCGACGAACTGCGTGCCGTCCTCAAGAACCACATCCAGACGGAGGTCCGGCACTTCAAGGGCCGGGTGATCCACTGGGACGTCGTCAACGAGGCCTTCAACGAGGACGGCACCTACCGCGAGTCGCTCTTCTACAAGACGCTCGGCCCCGGCTACATCGCCGACGCCCTGCGCTGGGCCCACGAGATCGACCCGCACGCCAAGCTGTACCTCAACGACTACAACGTCGACGGCATCGGCCCCAAGAGCGACGCCTACTACTCCCTGATCAAGCAGCTGAAGGCCGACGGGGTCCCGGTGGGGGGCTTCGGCATCCAGGGCCATCTGGCGCTCCAGTACGGCTTCCCCGCCGACGTCCGGCAGAACATGCAGCGCTTCGCCGACCTCGGGGTCGAGGTCGCGGTCACCGAACTCGACATCCGGACGCCCCTCCCCGCGACACCGGAGAAGCTCGCCACCCAGGCCACCTGGTACGCGGACTACGTCAAGGCCTGCCTGGCGGTCCAGAAATGCGTCGGCGTCACCGTCTGGGACTACACGGACAGGTACTCGTGGATCCCCTCGGTCTTCCCGGGCGAGGGCGCCGCGCTGCCCTACGACGAGAACCTGACGCCCAAGCCCGCGTACCAGGCGATCAGGAAGGTGCTGGGCGGATGATCAGAACGGCGATCGTCGGAACGGGCGGGATCGCCGGCATCTGCCACGTTCCCGCCCTCCGGGCACAGGCGCACCGGGCCGAGATCGTGGCGGCCGTCGACGTGGACGCCGCGCGCGCTGAGGCGTTCGCGGCCGAGCACGGCATCCCCGCGGTCTACACCGACCTGCACGCGATGCTCGACGAGCAGAGCCCTGACGTCGTGCACCTGTGTACGCCGCCGTACCTGCACGCCGAACAGGCGATGGCCTGCCTGGAGTCGGGCGCGTGGGTGTGGTGCGAGAAGCCGGTGGCCCTGTCGCTGGCCGAGCTCGACCGGATCCAAGCCGCCGAAGGGCCCGCCGTCGCGGGCGCGGTGTTCCAGCACAGGTACGGCTCGGGAGCCCGGTACCTGCGCGACCGGATCACGGCCGGGACCCTGGGCCGTCCACTGGTCGCGCAGTGCGTGACAGCTTGGTACCGCGACGACGCCTACTACGAGGTGCCCTGGCGCGGTACCTGGCGGAGCGAGGGCGGCGGCCCGACGCTGGGCCACGGCATCCACCAGATGGACCTGATGCTCCAGGTGCTCGGCGCATGGGCCGAGGTTCGCGCGATGGCCGGTCGCCTCGACCGCGCCGTCCAGACCGAGGACGTGTCCGCGGCCCTGGTCCGGTTCGAGAACGGAGCCATCGCGACGGTCGTCAACAGCGTCGTCTCCCCACGCGAGGAGAGCTACCTGCGGTTCGATCTCACCGAGGCCACGGTCGAGCTGCGGCATCTGTACGGGTACTCCAACGCGGACTGGACGTTCACCTCCAGGTCGTCCGGCGTGAAGTGGGCCCCGCCGGACGACCTGCCCAGCTCGCACACCGCCCAGCTCGCGGACTTCCTGGACGGCTACGAGGCCGGGATCCGGCCTGACCTCGGCAGATCCACCATGGAACTGGTCACCGCCTTGTACAAGGCCGCGATCACCGGCCTGCCGGTCCGGCGCGGAGAGATCGACACGGTCGACCGGTTCTACGGCTCGCTCGACGGGGGACGTCCGGAGGTGTTCCGATGACGTTCGAACTCCTCGAGTACGAGGACTCGCTGATCGTCCGGACCCGCGGGACCGACCTCTTCCGGTATGTGCACCGGCCGGTCATGGACCCCTTCGAATCGCCGAAGCCCTACCTGCATCCCGTACGCACACTCGCCGGCGACGTGGTCACCGGGTACCGGCCGCACGACCATCGCTGGCACAAGGGGCTCCAGATGACGGCGTCGTGGGTGTCGGGGCAGAACTTCTGGGGCGGTGGCACCTACCTGCGCGGCCAGGGTTACGTGGACCTGCCGAACCTCGGCACGATGCGCAGCCTCGCCGTGTCCGCCGAAACGGGCCACGGCCGGGCCGTCGTCGCCGAGGACCTGGCCTGGCACACCATGGCGGGGGAGCACTGGATCGACGAGCGCCGCACGCTGACCGCACGCGACGTCGAGTCCGACTCCTGGACCCTGGAGGTCACCACCGCGCTGACCAACGTCCACGACACCGCCCTGTCGTTCGGCAGCCCGGGCACACAGGGCAGGGAGCTGGCCGGCTATTCCGGCCTCTTCTGGCGTGGCCCGCGCGACTTCACCGGCGGTGACGTGATCGGCCCCGCGATGGGGGAGAAGGGCGACTGGCTGGCCTTCGTGGGCACGCACGACGAGGTCGACCGTTCCTCCACGCTCCTGTTCCTGGACGATCCGGTAGTGCCCTGCCAGTGGTTCGTCCGCAGTGAGCCGTTCCCCGCCGTCAACCCCTCCCTGGCCTTCGACAAGGAACTGCAGCTGCCCCCGGGCGACACGCTGTCGCGCCGCTACCGCATCGTCGTGGCCGACGGCGCATGGACCCCCGCGCGCCTCTCCCGCCACATCGAGGAACACCCGTGGTGACCCCGTTCCCCGGCGGCGTGGGGATCTCCGGATTGACCGTGTACGACTGGGAGGCCGCCGACGGGCTGTGCGGCGGCACACCCCACATGCACCTCGTCTGCTCCGAGGCCTACGTCGTCGTCGACGGCGCAGGCAGCGTCCAGACGCTCGCCACCTCCGGCTTCGCCGACACCCCGCTGCACCCCGGCGACGTCGTCTGGTTCACCCCCGGCACGATCCACCGCCTCGTCAACGACGGCGGCCTGCGCCTCGTGGTGCTGATGCAGAACGGCGGACTCCCCGAGGCCGGCGACGCCGTCTTCACCTTCCCCGCTCCTGTGCTGGCCGATCCCGACGCCTACCAGGCGGCGGCCGCCCTGACCGGCGACCGGGCCGCGGCAGCGCGCCGCCGCCGCGACCTGGCGATGCAGGGTTTCCTGGACTTGCGCGAAGGCGGGCTGCGGGAGTTCCACATCGCGGCCCACCGCCTGAAAGGCGAGCTCCTGGGCGACTGGCAGATCCGCTGGCGTGACGGCCCCCTGGCCGCAGCCGAAGGGACCGGACGCCAGCTGGAGCGGCTGAAGGCCGGAGACCTCTCCCACCTCGACCACGGCGCAGTGTCACGACTGGAGCGCCCGGAGCACCAG
Organism: Streptomyces sp. NPDC037410; assembly: GCF_055602235.1. Lineage (NCBI taxonomy): Bacteria > Bacillati > Actinomycetota > Actinomycetes > Kitasatosporales > Streptomycetaceae > Streptomyces > Streptomyces sp. NPDC037410. The sequence goes on from NZ_JBVJWR010000021.1 coordinate 79,278, forward strand.
CTCTTCGGCATGTGCGGCCTCCTTCACTCCTATCCCGTCCCCGACTCCCCGACGCGGCCGGTCCGCGGTGCGTCGGGGTCACCTCACCCCCGTCCCCCCAAGGAGCTGTTCTGATGCGGTTTCACCGACCACCCCTGGTCCTGAGTCTCGTACTCGCGGTCCTGTCGTCCCTGTTGCTCGGGACCGCTCTCCTCAGTGCCCCGCCCGCCGCCGCGGCGAGCGTCGACCCCAACGGCTGGTATGTGCTGGTCAACCGCAGCAGCGGTAAGGCCCTGGACGTCTACAACCTGGCGACGGACGACGGCGCGCGCATCACCCAGTGGACCAGGAACGACCAGAACCAGCAGCAGTGGCAGTTCGTCGACGCCGGTGGCGGTTACTACCGCATCAAGTCCCGCCACTCCAGCAAGGTGCTGGACGTCCAGGGCGGATCCACCGCCAACGGCGCCCCGATCGTCCAGTGGACCGACCTGAACGCCGCCAACCAGCAGTGGCGGCTCGCCGACAGCGCGGGTGGCTCTGTGAGGCTGATCGCGCGCCACAGCAACAAGGCCCTCGAAGTGCAGGGCGGCTCCATCGCCGACGGCGCGAACATCGTCCAGTACGACGACTGGGGCGGCAGCAACCAGCAGTGGCAGCTCGTCCAGGTCGGCGCCGGCAACCCCGGCACGTGCGATCTCCCGTCGACCTACCGCTGGAGCTCGACGGGCGCGCTGGCGCAGCCCCGGTCGGGGTGGGTCTCGCTCAAGGACTTCTCCGTCGTCCCCTACAACGGCAAGCAGCTCGTCTACGCGACGACGCACGACACCGGGACGAATTGGGGCTCGATGAGCTTCAGCCCGTTCACCAACTGGTCGGAGATGGCCTCGGCGGGTCAGAACGCGATGTCGAGTTCCGCAGTCGCGCCCACGCTCTTCTACTTCGCGCCGAAGAACATCTGGGTGCTCACCTACCAGTGGGGTGGGACCTCCTTCTCCTACCGGACGTCGAACGACCCCACCGACCCGAACGGCTGGTCGTCGCCGAAGGAGCTCTTCTCCGGCACCATCGCCAACTCCGGAACAGGCCCCATCGACCAGACGCTCATCGCCGACGGAACGAACATGTACCTGTTCTTCGCCGGTGACAACGGCAAGATCTACCGGGCCAGTATGCCGATCGGGAACTTCCCGGGCAGCTTCGGCACGACCTCGACAGTGATCATGAGTGACACGACGAACAACCTGTTCGAAGCCCCGCAGGTCTACAAGCTCAAGGGCCAGGACCGCTACCTCATGATCGTCGAGGCGATCGGCTCACAGGGCCGGTACTTCCGCTCGTTCACGGCCACCAGCCTGAACGGCTCATGGACACCCCAGGCCGCGACGGAGAGCACCCCCTTCGCCGGCAAGGCCAACAGCGGCGCCACCTGGACCAACGACATCAGCCACGGCGAACTGATCCGCGCCGGCGCCGATCAGACCATGACCGTCGATCCCTGCCATCTGCAATTGCTCTACCAGGGACGCAGCCCCGGCTCCGACGGCGTCGACTACGGCCTCCTGCCCTACCGGCCGGGCCTGCTGACACTCCAGCGCTGACGCCCTGACACCGGCGTGGGGGGGGGGGGGGGGGGAGGGGAGAAAGCACAAACCAGAGCTCGCCCGTTTTGCGAAAAACCCAAACCCCTCCCTTCCCGGCCCCCAACCACACCACCACCCACAAAC
>NZ_JBVJWR010000021.1:80993-130201 GCF_055602235.1 Streptomyces sp. NPDC037410
CTCCCCCCCCCCTCCCCCCCCCCCCACCCCCCCCCCCCCCCCCCCCCCCCCCCCCCCCCCCCCCCCCCCCCCCCCCCCCCACGGCCGCGATCTCGCATGTGTGACGAAACATCGGACTCTCTCTGTCAAGGAGCCACGACGACATGACCATCAACAGGCGTACGGTGATGGCGGCGGGCGCCGCCGGAGTGGCGGCGGCGGCCGTGGGGACGGCCCCGGCGTTCGCCTCGGGAGGCGCGGAACCGCGGGGTGGAAGGCCGGCGAAGGAGCTGTTCGGGACCCTGCCCGACGGCACACGGGTGTACCGCTGGACCGTGGCCGCGGGAGGCACCCGGCTGCGCGTGCTGTCGTACGGCGGCATCGTCCAGGCCCTCGACGTACCCGACCGGCGTGGGCGGTACGCGAATGTGTCGCTGGGCTTCGACAACCTCGAGGACTACGTGGCGAGCAGCCCGTACTTCGGCGCGATCATCGGCCGCTACGGCAACCGCATCGCGGGCGGCGCCTTCACGCTCGACGGCACAACGTACCGCCTCCCCCTCAACGACGACCCGAACAGCCTGCACGGCGGGGACAAGGGCTTCGACAAGCGGGTGTGGGACGTCGAGCCGTACGCGCGAGGGCGGGACACCGGCCTCACCCTGCGCTACGTCAGCGCCGACGGCGAGATGGGGTACCCGGGCACCCTGCGCGTCCGGGTCGACTACGTCCTCACGCCTCGCGGCGACCTCCGCATCGACTACGAGGCCGTCACGGACCGGGCCACCGTCGTGAACCTCACCAACCACACGTACTTCAACCTCGCGGGCGAAGGCAGCGGCAGCATCCTCGACCACACGCTGAGGATCGCCGCGTCCCGCTACACCCCCGTCGACTCCACCCTCATCCCGACCGGCGAACTCGCCGCGGTCGCGCACACCCCCTTCGACTTCCGCCACGGCAAGCCCATCGGCCGGGACATCCGCGACGCGCACCCGCAGGTCGTCTTCGGCCGCGGCTACGACCACAACTTCGTGCTCGACAAGGGACTCACCGACAGCCCGCAGCATGTCGTGACCGTCACCGAGCCCGTCCACGGCCGTGTGATGGAGATCGCGACCACCGAGCCGGGAGTGCAGCTGTACAGCGGGAACTTCCTCGACGCCACGCTCGCGGGTTCCTCCGGGAAGGTCTACCGCCAGGGCGACGGCTTCTGCCTGGAGACCCAGCACTTCCCCGACTCGCCCAACCAGCCGTCCTTCCCGTCGACGGTGCTCCGCCCGGGACGGACCTACCGCTCGACGACGGTCCACTCCTTCGCCACCCGCTGATACGGGAGGGCCAAGGGACCGGGCAGACCGGGGTGCGGATGTCGTGTGTGATTCTTGTGTCCATGTCGATCATCGCAACCGTGGTGGTACTGCTCATCGCCGTGCTCCACGTCTACATCCTGGTCCTGGAGATGTTCCTGTGGACCGGTCCGCGGGCCCGGGCCGCGTTCGGGACCAGTGTCGAGTTCGCCTCCGAGACGAAGGCGCTCGCGGCCAATCAGGGGCTGTACAACGGCTTCCTCGCCGCCGGTCTTGTGTGGGGCGTGGTGGCGTCCGACCCGGTGGGCTTCCAGGCGAAGGTGTTCTTCCTGGTGTGTGTGGCCGTGGCGGGTGCGTACGGTGCCGCCACGGCCAGCCGGAAGATCCTCTTCGTGCAGACCGTTCCGGCGCTGATCGGTCTGGCACTGGTCCTGGCCGCCCACTGAGCGAGGCCCGGCGGACCGAATCGGGCCGTCGGGACGTCAGTGCCGGCGGCCTGACCGACGGGGAGCGGTCAGCGGGCGTCTGCCCCGTCCTCGCCCGGGTCGGGGTACGAGAGCCGGCACCGGCCGCCCGCCGGGAGCCGGACCTGCAAGCGCCGTGCGTCGCCAGGGGCAGTGCTGGGCCTGGCGCTTGCCGTGCCGGTATGCAGCGGTGGCCGCGGCCAGGAATCCCTCCTGGCCGGTCAGGACGGGGTTGGCCGCGCGCTCGGGCAGGTGCAGGCAGACGGTCGTGTGCCGGGCGGCCCGCAGCCCGGCGCCGGTCAGCACGCCCCGGCGCCGGCTCAGGTGGTGAGCCCGCCCCGCGCGCGCAGGCCGCGGACATCTCGAACGCCGGATCCGGGCAGTCGACTTCGACGACTACCCGGACGCCACCATCGCCGGCGCCACCCGCTCCCACGGTGGCGCCGTCACGCCCACTGATCCCGTCTGGCGCGCCCTGCTCCTGTTCCGCGACATCGACCTCTCCTGCGCGCCGTCCGGGTCGCACTCGAGACGTCCCGCGAGGGCGTCGGCACGGGCGGGGCGCGGCTCGAAATCCGCGTGGGCGGGCGGATCCTGGCCGAGATCGAGGCGCCCGTGACCGGGGACCGCTACGCCTGGACCGTCAGCACCGCCGAGCTCGCCGCGCCGCTCCACGGCGTGCACGAGCTGAGCCTGACCCTGCACGGCGACTTCCGGCTGACCGCCTTCCGGTTCGGCGCTGCCGGCACGGCCCACTGAGGCCCCTCGACCCCACAGGCCGGCGGCCCGCACAGAAGGAGCGGACCGCCACCCGGCGCGCGAACCCGAGGCGCCCTGGCGCCTCGGCCGTCCCCTTCCGACACCCCGCCGCCCCGAGGTGGGCCCCCGTGTCACCGATCACGTCATCTCACGACACCTCGCCATCGCCACACCTGGAGGAATCCCTCATGTCGTTCACCGACTTCGGACTCGACGAACTCGTCAGCTACCACCCTGAGTCGACCAACCCGCGCGACTTCGACGAGTTCTGGCGGAGAACTCTCGACGAGTCCCGCTCGCACAGTGGGGTGGTCAGGGCCGAACGCGTCACCGAGCAGTACGGACTGCGCACCGTCGACGTCGACGACGTACGCTTCCCCGGCTGGAACGGCGAGCCCGTGGCAGCCTGGCTGCTGCGCCCGCGTGGCGTGGACGGGCCCCTGCCGGTGGTTGTGACCTACATCGGCTACTCCGGCGGCCGCGGTCTGCCCACCGACCAGCTGCTCTGGTCCGCCGCCGGATACGCCCAGCTCGTCGTCGACAGCCGGGGCCAGGGCCGGGACACCCCGGACCACGGCATGGGCGACGGCACCCAGTGGGTCGAGGGCTTCATGACCAAGGGCATCGACTTCCCCGAGAACCACTACTACCGGCGGCTGATCACCGACTGCGTGCGCGCCGTGGACGCCGTCGCGGAGCTGCCCGGACTCGACGGCGACCGGATCGTGGTGACCGGAGGCAGCCAGGGCGGCGGCCTGGCCCTCGCCGTCGCGGGGCTCAGCGGGGACCGCGTCGCCGCCGTGATGCCGGACGTCCCGTTCCTCTGCCACTTCCGCGAGGCCACGCAGATCGCCGTAGAAGGCCCGTACCAGGAGATCGTCAAGTACCTGCGCCGGCACAGCCAGCACCGCGTCCAGCAGGCCTTCGCCACCCTCGACTACTTCGACGGCGTCAACTTCGCCCGGCGGGCCACCGCGCCGGCCCTGTTCAGCGTCGGCCTGATGGACCCGATCTGCCCGCCCCGGACGGTCTACGCCGCCTTCAACAGCTACGCGGGCGAGGACCGCACCATGACCGTCTGGCCCTTCGCCGACCACGGAGGCGGCTACGGCGCGAACCCGCCCACCCAGCTGTCCTGGCTGCTCGACCACGGGCTGGCGCCGAAGCTGTGATCGCCGGCAGGCGGTGTCGCCTGTGGCGCTGCCGCGGATGCCGCCACGGGTGTGGCTGAAGCTGTCCCAGATGGACGGGCCACGAGCCCACCCTGGCGGCACTGCCGTGGGCCCCGGAGGCGCTGCTCCCGTCCGCCCTGGGGCGGCGCGCTCCCGTCCTTGGCGCGGTACTGACGACCGTCCGCCGGATCATGGCGGACCCGACCCTGCTGCCCGTCGGCTCACAGCCGGAGAGCCCTCCGGCCGTCCCCGGGCGCGCGCCCTCGGCATCCCTCTCGACGGCACCCACGGCCCCTGGAACGCGATCACGGACGTCCCGGGCGTCGAGGTCGGGCACGTCACTCTGATCGAGGGCGAAGGCGTTCGTACCGGCGTCACCGCCCTGCTGCCGAGGGGCCGGAACGGGGTCGGTACGCCCTGCGCGGCCGGCTGGTACTCGCTCAACGGCAACGGCGAGATGACCGGCACGACCTGGATCGAGGAGTCCGGAGGCTTCAACCTGCCGATCGCACTCACCAACACCCACGCGGTCGGCGCGGTCCACACCGGCGTGGACCAGTGGGTCGCGGAGAACCATCCGAGGCTCGCCGCGCAGTGGATGCTCCCCGTGGTCGCCGAGACCTGGGACGGCTACCTCAACGACATCAACGGCCGCCATGTCCACCCCGAACACGCCATCGCCGCCATTGACGCGGCCGCCTCGGCCCACTGGAGGAGGGATCGGTCGGCGGCGGCACCGGCATGAACTGCTACGGATTCAAGGGCGGTTCGGGAACCTCCTCGCGCACCGTCGGGTACGGGCCGGACACCTGGACCATCGGCGCCCTAGCCCAGGCCAACTTCGGCGACCGGCGCGAACTCGTCATCGCCGGCGGGCCGGTGGGCCGCTCCCTGCTCGATGACAACCCGCTGGAGGACGACGACTGGTTCCAGCGGGACCTGGGAGGTACGCCCGGCCGCGTACCGGTCGGGGCGGGTTCCGTCATCGTCGTCCTCGGGACCGACGCGCCCCTCCTCCCCGGCCAGTGCAAGGCCCTCGCCCGCCGTGCCGCACTCGGACTCGGGCGCACAGGAACCTCCGGAGGCCACTTCTCCGGCGACATCTTCCTCGCCTTCTCCACCGCCAACGCCGGTGCCCTGAGCAGCACCTTCCCCGAGGGGGACCCGACCGAGGAGGACTACGACAACCTCCGCTTCGTCCCGTGGGGCCGGATCGACCCCTTCTACGAAGCGGCGGTGCAATGCGTCGAGGAAGCGGTGCTCAACGCCCTGGTCGCCAACGAGCCCATGACCGGCCGTCGGGGACACCGCACACCGGCCCTCCCGCACGACCGGGTCCGCGCCCTGCTCGGTCTCGCCTGACCCGAGCCACGCGCCTCTTTCCCGCAATCTCGCCCTCACCACATGACCAGATCTGCCGCGAACCCGGCCCTGACCTGCCCGGACACGACCTTCTGCGACACCCTTCAGCTGGTTCCTGTCCGGGCGGTCTTCGTGGATCAGCCCGCGGCGCCTGGCGCGGTGCATCGCAAGGCGGAGGACCGCGGCTCGTACTGGACGTACGTGCGCGGTCCGACAACGCGGCGAGGTGCCGTGCCAGGCGTGGCGGCCCGCGAGGATCGCCCGGACAGGGCCTACGGGACGTTCGTGACCGTTTCGCAGCGGACGGCCACGTCCGCGGTGCCTGCCTCGCCGTCGCAGCTGTCGGTGGCGGCGCCGCCGTCGATCTGGTCGTTGCCGGCCACGGTCACGGAGGCGTCCGCGACCGAGCTGTCCCCGACGAGGATCTCGTCCCCGGTGCCGCCGATGATGCGGTCGTTGCCCGCGCCCCGGGCCTGCCCGCCCGCCTCGTCGCTGATGCTGTGGTCGCCGATTGCGAAGAAGCCGCCGTCGGCTCCCATGTCCAACAGGTCGTTGCCGCCGCTGCCGATGGCCGCGCTGACGCCCGCGCTGTCGCCGATGATGGTGTCGAAGGCGCCCGGGCCGCCGCGCAGGATGTCGTTGCCCGCCCCGGTCCCCGTGCCCCGGAAGGGCGCGGCCGAGTCCCCGAGCAGGCCGTCGTCGCCCGCGCCGCCGTCGAGGCGGTCGTTGCCCGCCCCGCCGATCAGCACGTCGTCGCCGCCGAGCCCGCAGATCAGGTCGTTGCCCCGGTTGCCGCTGATGGTGTCGGCCGCCGCGGAGCCCACGATGACGTCATTGCCGGGCGTGCCGTTGATCGTGCCCGTGCCGGTGAGGGGGCGGGGACGCCGAAGCAGGTGGTCGCGGCGGCGGTGGCGCTGCCCACCGGGAACTCCAGTGTGATCAGCGCCGCGGTGACGACACCGGCCGTGATGAGTCGTGCCCTGCGAATCTTCCTCCCACGGTCCGTAGCGGCAACGGGGTGAGGACTGCCACGCGGCGGCCGGTGTGCAGCGGGGCTTGGGCCGTGCGGCCCGCATTCTCCTTCCTACGGGCGTACGGCACGCCCCAGGACGGAACACCTAGGTGTTCCGCCGGTTCGGCCCCCTTTGACGCGGAGGCCGGCGGAGGGTCGTTGCGGGCGCCGGCGGCATGCTGAAGCACGCGGACGATGGTGGAGTCGACCGAGATGTCCCAGTCGATCTCACCCGCCTCGTCGGCTGCGGCCTGGACCTGCTGGAGCAGTCGCTCCCACGTGCCGCCGACGGACCACAGCCAATGGAGTTCGTAAACGGTCTTCCACGGGCCGAACCGTTCGGGCAGGTCATGCCACTGCACACCGGTGCGCACCCGGTGCGGAATCCCGTCGATCACCTGCCGGTGTTTCCGCCACCGCCCACAACGCCGGTTGCTGACGGGCAGGAACGGCCGCAGCCGTTCCCACTCGGCATCCGCCAGGTCACCCCGCCCCATGACCACAACAACGACCTCGGCGCGGAGTCGTCACATGATCGGCCGGACAAGTCCCAGGGCCTGTCTTGTGCCCTAAGACGGCTTGACGGAGGACCAGGCGGTGACGGTCACCCGGTCGTCGCAGAAGGCGAACACGCCGTCGTCCATGGCGATCTGGTGCTTCCCGGCGCCGAGTACGCCGATGACCAGCGTCGGGTAGGTGGCCGGGGCGGCGCCGGACTCGCAGTAGCCGTCCGCCTCGCCCTGGACCTGGACGAACGTGAGCTTCGTCCACGCGCGGGCGCCCGGGGCCAGCAGCACGTTGGCCGCGGCGGGGCCGGTATGAGTGGTGGCCAGCGGCTTGTTCTTCTCCGGCGAGCCGTTGCCCGCCGCCGCGACCATCGGGTACCCGTACACCTTGCAGGAGGACGGGGAGGTGTTGGTGACGGAGACGACGGCGGCCCCGGTTCCCGTGCCCGGCGGGCGGACGTCGGCCTGGTGCGCCTCGGAGACCTCGATGTCGTCGATCGTGCAGGACTTCTTCGTCACGCCGCCGGTGCCGCCGGAGGAGGAGCCGCCCGAGGACGACGCGCCGCCTGTGGAGCCCCCGCCCGAGGACGACGCGCCGCCCGTGGAACCTCCGCTCCCACTGCCGCTGGTCGTTCCGCCCTTGTCGCCGCCGGTGGGCGTGGGATCGGCCTGCCGCGAGGCCGCGGGCGGCGTCGACGGGTCGACGGCCCCGCCGTCGTCGCCCGTCGGCGTACAGCCCGTCATCAGAGCCGCGGCCGCCAGGGTCGTCGCCAGAGCCGCCGCGGTGCGGCCGATGCCTGCTGTGTACTGCACTGGGTGCTCCCCGAGGTTCACGACCGGTCCCACACCGGTACTCGCGTGCAGGTACACGGCCCCCTGACCAGAGCAGGTTCCCGCCGCACGCCGCTGTGGCGGTTCCGTGACGCACCCATGACGAACGGTGGTCACCCCGCTGCCGTACACCGGGCACATCCCACGGCACGGTCAGCCCCGCCTCCTGGGCGCCGACCAGTTCGACCCAGTGCGGCGACATGCAGTCGACTCGCTGTGAGGATTCCTGGACGGCGTTCGGGAGCAGGTGAACCGTGTGGGATCGCGTCCGGGGAGCGGGGCGCGTCGGCGTCAGGACGGGATCCCGGGGTCGGCGTAGCGCAGCAAGGCGCCCACGCCCTCGTACAGTCCCAGCTCGCTCTCCGGTACGACGACCAGCTCGGCACGGGTGCCGACGAGGGCCCGGACGAGGGCCTCGTCGGCGTGTTCCTCGCGCGGGGCCCGCACGCCGAAGGACGTGAGCTCCGCCTCGGTCAGGGCGAGCTGGGTGGGCTGGGAGCCCACCCAGAGCTGCGGTGAGGACCCCGGCGGCCGGTTCAGCAGCAGTGCTGCCACCTGGCCCCGCTGGAGGGCGCCGACGGTGGCGGCCAGCCCCTCCGTAACGGGCCCGTTCAGGGCACGCCGACCGATGAAGATGTCCACGAGCTCCCGGTCGTGCGCGGCCATGCGGCCGCGGAAGACGCCGTCGAGCTGTGGCTCCAGCAGGGCGCGTCCGGTGTGGGTGGGGGTCGGGCCGCCCACGCGTACGATCTTGACCCGCAGGGGGTGCGGCAGGCGGTGGATCAGTACGTTGCACGCCCACTCGTCCCCGCCCACGACGACGGCGTCGGCATGGGCGCGCCGCGCCCGTTCGTCCAGCCGATGGCCGAGCCTGACGCAGGTGCGGTGCCAGGTCGCCACCGGGACCCTGCGCCGCAGCCGCTCACCCGGGGTGACGGTGGACATGGGCCAGGTGCCGGTCTCCGCCTCCAGCGCCACCCAGCCGTGGGTCTCGGCGGTCGGAAGGCCGCCGTAGTGGACGACCACGGCCATGTACGGGATTTCCGGAACGTGTTGGGTGACCAGGGGCATGGCGTCCGGCAGGGTGCTGTACCGCGCGGAGTCGTGCTCGGGCGGCTCGGGAATTTCTCCGTCCATGACGAGCGTGCCGTGGGCGGCGAAGATGGCCTGCCCGTGCACCCCCGGAACGTCTGCGTCGGCGCCGACCACCTCCTCCAGTACGTTCATCAGCGCCCGGTCCGCGCCTTGACGGGACAGGTTCTCCCGCAGCCGCCCCCAGCGCAGCGCGATCGCCCGCTCGGGATGATCGACGTCCCGGGAGGTGTCCAGATACACGGAGGCGTACGGGCCCGGCTCTGCGTAGAGGGGCTCAAGGAACGACAACCTCATCGCCACTCCCGTCGACGATCCCCCCACCTTCGATGATGCCCGAGATCAACCCGTCGGAGGCACTCACGCATCCGGTGCGCCAGACGCCGTCGATCGCCGACGGGGCGGGGTACTCCGGCCGTGAGGATCGTGGTGATGACAACCGGGTCGCGTGGCGGCGTGGCGCCGTACACCGGTCTCGGGCACGGGCTGATGCAGGCAGGGCACGAGGTGACGCTGGTCAGCCAGGTCAGCCAGGTCAGCCAGGTCAGCCAGGTCAGCCAGGTCAGCCAGGGCAGCCAGGGCAACCAGGGCAACCAAGGCAGCCAGGGCGGCCGGGTTGGCCAGGGCGTTCTGTCGCGCCTTACGTGGCCCCGGCCGTGGTGCCGTGACGGCGGCGGCCGTCCTCGCGGCGGCGGCAGGCGGCCTGGCACCGGCCCCGGCGCGGGCGGCACCGGTCTGCGCGGACCGGACCGGGCAGGGAGCGCCGGTCCTGGTGGCCCGCATCCCCGACTGGGTCGAGTCGATCGCCGTCGATCGGCGGGGCCGGATGTTCGCGACCGCCCTCCACTCCGGCCGGGTCTACCGCATCGACGCCCCGGGCATCACCCCGGTCCCGATCACCGGAGGCATCGGCGCGGGATCGTCGTGCGCGAGGACGGGCGGCTGCTCGTGGGCACCGGCAACGACCTCCTCCACTCCCTCACGGGAGACATCCTCCCGGTGTCGAAGCTTTTGCTGGTGGACCCGGCTTCAGGCGCGGTGAGCACGTACGCCTCGGGGCTCGGGGGCATCGACGGCGTCGCTCTCGCGCCGGACGGCACGGTGTGCACGACGACTCTGGGCGGCCGGACCATCGGCCGTGTCACGCCTGACCGCCGGGTCGAACACGACCGGGCGCGCGTGGCGCAGCCCAACGGCATCGCCGTCTCACCTGACGGAAGCCAGGTGTACGTCGTCCAGAGCACCGTCGCCCCGGGCCTCTACCGCATCCCCGTGACCGATGCGGGGCACCCGCAGCGCTGGATCTCCACCGAGGGGACCGACACCCTCGCCCTCCCCGACGGCCTCACCCTCGACGCCCGCGGCCGGCCTCTGATCGCCACCCACACGGCGGGCCGGATCTGGCAGGCCGAGCGCGGCACCTTCTGCGCCGTCGCGTCGGGACTGCCCCTGTCCACCCAGATCACGTACGGGCAGGGCGACCGCGGCTTCTCGGCGGGCCGGCTCTACCGGGCGGGGGTCGACGGGGGAATCTACGAGATCCCGTGAGGCAGGGCAGCGCGGTGGCCGGCCGAGCACGCGGTCGGCGGCGGGGTGCAGGGGCCTCACTCGGTTCCGGGACCGGCGCCTGCCGCCCACTTCCCGAGTTCCCCTTGCACGCCGCCTACGGAGCCTTCCTCACCGGCGAGCTCAGCGGCCTGCCCGCCGTCCTGCGCCTCGAATCCCACTTCACCATGAAGACGATCAAGATCGACAGCTGACGCGGGTGCCCGTACGGGCCGACGTGGGGAGCCGGAGCGGCCGACGGCCGTAGGCGTCACCGATCACCACCGGTCGTCGTCCGATGTGTCGGTGAGAAGTGGCTGTTCGGTCCAGATGACCTTGCCGTCCGCCGTGTAGCGGGTGCCCCAGCGGTCGGCGAACTGGGCCACCAGGAACAGGCCCCGTCCGCCCTCGTCGGTGGTCGCCGCGCGCCGCAGGTGTGGAGCGGTACTGCTGCCGTCCGAGACCTCGCAGATCAGGGCGCGGTCGCGGATCAGACGTACGCGGACAGGCTCGGCGGCGTAGCGGATGGCGTTGGTGACAAGCTCGCTGAGGATCAGCTCGGTGGTGAACGACCCCTCCTTCAGACCCCATTCGGCCAGCGTGCGGGCGACGGCGGCTCGAACCTGGCCGACGGCCGACGGATCGGACGCGACGTCCCAGGCGGCCGTACGGGTGCTGTCGAGCGCACGCGTGCGGGCGACCACCAGTGCGACGTCGTCCGAGGGTTGCTCGGGCAGCAACGCGTCCAGAACCGCGTCGCAGGTCTGCTCGGGCGTGCGGCCGGGGTGAGCCAGAGTGCGCCGCAGCAGTTCCAGCCCTTCGTCGATGTCGCGGGTGCGGTCCTCCACGAGACCGTCGGTGTAGAGGACGAGGCTGCTGCCCTCGGGGAGTCGTATCTCGGCGGTCTCGAAGGGGAGTCCAGAGAGCCCGAGGGGCGGGCCGCCCGGTACGGCGGCAAACGCCGCGCTGCCGTCGGGGCGCACGACGGCGGGCTCGTGGTGGCCGGCGCGGGCCATCGTGCACAGCTGGGTGCCCGGGTCGTAGAGCGCGTACAGGCAGGTGGCGCCCGTGACGGGCGCGACATCGCCGTCGCCGCTCTCGTCCTGGTCGATCCGAGTGACCAGTTCGTCGAGGTGCCACAGGAGTTCGTCGGGCGCCATGTCCAGGGAGGAGAAGTTGTGGACCGCGGTGCGCAGCCGGCCCATGGTGGCGGCGGCGTGCAGCCCGTGGCCGACCACGTCCCCCACGACGAGGGCGACGCGGGCGCCGGGTAGCGGGATGACGTCGAACCAGTCCCCGCCGACACCGCCGCTGCCCGCTTGCGCGGGCAGGTAGCGGTGGGCCACGTCGAGCGCGTTCTGCTCCGGCAGGGCGCGGGGGAGCAGGCTGCGCTGCAGGGTGACCGCCATGGTGTGCTCGCGCGTGAAGCGCCGGGCGTTGTCGATGGTGACCGCCGCACGGGCGGCCAGTTCCTCGGCGAGTGTCACATCGTCGTGCTCGAACGGCTCGGGCTTGCGCGACCGCCAGAAAGTGACGACACCCAGGATGACTCCGCGGGCGCGCAGCGGAGCCGCGATCATCGAATGGATGCCGGCCTCGACAAGTCCCCGGGCCCGATCGGGGTCTTGAGCCTGCCAGCCGGAGAAAGCGGTCATGTCCGCCTCCAGGACCGTCTCGCCCGAGCCGTAGCCGAGGCTCTGCGGGGTGGACGGGACGAAATGGATCAGTTTGCCGGGCGGATACAGCGGTGTGTCGTCCCGGATCCCCCGGAACGCGACACGGCGCATCGCCGCACGGCCCTCCGACGGCTCCTCGCCCCGCAGGACGGCGTCGGCCAGGTCGACGGTGACGAAATCAGCGAACCGGGGGACGGCGAAGTCCGCCAGCTCCTGGGAGGTCCGCTCGACGTCGAGGCTGGTGCCGATCTCCCATCCGGCGTCGTACAGCAGCTTCAGGCGTTCCCGCGCCACATCGGCCCGGCCGGTGACGACCTGCAGCTCGGTGGTGTCCCGCAGCGTCGCGACACAGCCGGACGGCCCGCCCCCCGGGTCGGTCGGCCGTTGGCTCACGGCCAGCAGCCGGTCCCCGGCCAGGTGCACCTCGTCGGTGGCCGAGCGCCCGGAAGCCAACAGCCGGGTGATGTCCGGGGCGAGGCCGAGCTCACGGGCGAGAAGGCCCTCGGCATCCGGGCTCAGACCGAGCAGCCTGCGTGCCTCGTCGTTGGCCAGCGCCAGCCGACCGTCGCCGTCGAGGATCAGAACGCCCTCGCGCACGGCGTGCAGCACCGCGTCGTGGTGCTCGTACATGCGGGTCATCTCGGCGGGCCCCAGGCCGTGGGTCTGCCGGCGCAGCCGCCTGCCGACCAGAGCGGTACCGAAGGTGGCGACTGCCAGCGCGGCCGCCGCGGCACCGAGCAGCAAGGGCAGCTGATGATCGACGACTCCGCTCACTGCCTTGAGTGTGACCCCGGCGGACACCAGAGCGATCACGTCGCCCTCGGCGTCGGTCACGGGGACCACGGCGCGGGTGGACGGGCCGAGGGTGCCGGTCACGGTCTCCCTGACGATCCCGCCCGCTGCCGCAGGGCCGATCGTGCCGATGTAGTGCCTTCCGATCTGTGCCGGATCGGGGTGGGTCATCCGGATCCCGTCCGTGGTCATCACCACGATGAAGTCGACGCCGGACGCCTTTCGCGCTTCCTCGGCGCGTGGCTGGAGCACCGCGGTCGGGTCGGGACCGGCCACGGCCTCCGCGATGCCCGGCGCGCTGGCGAAGGTCTCGGCCACGGCGAGGGACCGGTTGCGCGCTTCCCGCTCGCTGTCCGCCCGGGACTGCAGTACGAGAGCAATCACGGCGGCGACGACGAGGAGCACCACGATCGCCGCCTGGAGGGAGAAGACCTGGCGGGCGACGGTGCGGACGCTCAACGCGGAGCGCAGGCGGCCGAGGAATCCGGCCATAGTCCATGTCTAGCACCGGCCCGAACGACGGGCGAGCAGGCGGCCGGGCATGGAACGGACGACCCAAGAGCACGTGCTGCTGATCGGCCTGACCCGCCCCGCTCCAGGCACCTGCGTCAGAGGTGTGGGCCCGGCGGACGTCACCCGGATGCGATGCGCACCGAGGGTGGTGACACTGGTGCCATGGCGCACAAGGTATTGCTGGAAGGCGGGCCGGACGACCTCCCCGAGCGGATCGTCACCGTCGACACTCCCGGCGAGGACGTGAAGATCCCGCACCTCGGCGGATACGAGCATTTCAGAGAGACCGAACGCAGGCACGACACCGTGGAGGGAACCCTGCGGGTGTACGAATGGTGGGAGCGTACGGAGATCGCCGAGTAAGGCGGCCAGACCACGGCGTGACAGGTGCCGTGGACTCGGATCGCGCCACCACCGAGTCGATGCGCCCCGTACGTGCGTCCCGGTCTCTACGAGGCCGGCTCCACCACCGATCTGTCCACCTGGCCTGCGGGGGTGCACCTACGTCCTCACAGCACCGGACAGCGACAGCGACAACGACGTCGGCGACCTGCCGTCGGTCACCGGCGAGATCACCATGCGCGGCGACGGAAGCACCGTCAGACGCAGCTCGCGGGCCGGGACCCCGGACTTTCGCATCCTCACCGTCTCGGGGGAGGGAAACCTCACCCTGGAAAGGTTCACGATCGCGGGTGGACCGCCGATTGCCCGATCGCACCCGACCTGATCTGCGGTGGTGGCATCCTCAAGGCCGGATCGCTCGCGCTGCCCGCCAGCCCCGTGACCGGCAACACCGCCGCCGGCAGCGTCGGCGACGTGGTGCGGGGCGGCGGCGGGACACCTGCCGCCGGCTGTGGTGCAGCCGTACGGCCCCGTCACTTCCTTCGTCTGCCACCCCTCCTCTGGGCGTGGGACGGTTTCCGTACGGGGCAGGGAAGCGGCGCTCGCCGCCGGAGGCGTGACAGATCGCCTGTTACGCCGGCGACAACGAGCAGGGCGGACGTGGACTGTTCATGGTCGCCCAGCTCACCGAGCACTGGCCGCCCACGGGCATGGCTCACGGCGTGTGCAGGCGTACGGCCAAGGCGGCGATGTCATCGTCGAGGCGGCCTCTGCTGTGACGGAGGAGGTCGTGGTGCAGTGCCGTGAGCAGATCACGGGGAGGTGTGGGGGGCTGTCGGCGCATCCACGCCGTCAACGGGAAGAACTCACCGTCCCGGGCACGGGTTTCGGCGATCCCGTCCGTATAGAGGAGGAGAAGTTCGCCGGGAGCGAAGGCGAAGGCGTCCGCACGGTACTGGTCGCCGAGCAGTTCCGCGAGGCTGAGCAAAGGCGATGGGACGGACGGCTCGAGGATGCGCACATCCTTGAGACTGTGGATCAAGGGCGGGGGGTGTCCGCAGTTGACGATGGTGATGCGGCTGCCTTGGTGCGGGATCTCGACGAGCAGCGCGGTGGCGAAGCGCTCCATCGGTGCCTCGGGTGGATGGGCGGCGTTGTGCCGGGCACAGCTCGCGTCGAGCCTGCGGGCGACGTCGGCCATGGAGGCCTCGCTATGTGCCGCCTCCCGGAAGGCGTTGACGATCGCCGCGGCCGCCCCCACTGCCGGCAGGCCTTTTCCCCGCACGTCGCCGATGAGCAGCCGTACCCCGTACGGCGTATCGACCACCTCGTAGAAGTCCCCGCCGATGCGGGCTTCCGCGGCGGCCGCGAGGTACAGCGATTCGATCTCGACGTTCCGGAAACGGTGCGGCAGGGGCCGCAGCACCACCTGCTGGGCCGCGTCGGCGACGAGCCGTACCTGAAGGAGCGTGCGCTCCCGCTGAAGCCGGACATGGCTTCCGTATGCGGCGGCCACGGTGACCGCGACGATCCCCCCGCACGTCCACCACGTCCCCAGATCGGGGAAGACGAGGCTGAGGCCGATCATCAGAAGGAGGCAGACGGTCCCCAGGAGGACAGTCGGGAGGACCGGCCACATGGCGGCGGCCAGGGCCGGCGCCGCGGGCAGGAGACGGCTGAATGCCATCTCCGGCGGCGTGGCGTAGGCGAGGCTGCCGATCACGATGGTCAGAATCACCGGCGACAGCCGCACGAGCCTGCCGTAGCCGTAGCTCCGTCGGAGCCGCGGCTGTCCGGACTCGATCATGAATCCCAGAGTATCCGCGAGGGGCTCGGTCAGCGACGTGACAAGTGGGCTCCGCGTGTGACAGAGCCCGCCTGCCGGCTCGGGAGGGCGCGACCGCATGATTCGTCACTGACTCGTGGAGACAGGGCGGTCACAGAAGGTGATATCGGGTGCCAGGAGCGTCCTTTCTGCTGCGTCAGGTTCGTGGACGCCCAGCGGATCAGGGGGCGGCTCGGCGAGCGACCGGGCCTCACCGAAGAGCGGATGCTCGGCAGGCTGTCCTTCCTGCTGGGCGGCAACATGACCGTGGGCGTGGTTCGCGACGAGCTCATCCTGCGGGCTTAGGGCCGAGGAGGCACCCGCCCGGCCCGAATCCCGGCAGCCCATGGGCCTCGGCCGGATCGCCGGGCGGCTTGCTCCTCGTCTCGCCTGATCCGGGGGATCGTATCGACTTGCCGCCCGCGCAGATCGTGAAGGCTCCGCCACCAACGGCGCGGGCACCCACAGGCGAGGGCCTGGCCATGTGGACCGGGCGGAATGCGCTCGTCGCGCGGGGCAGAGCTTCTCCACCCTGCCGACCACCGGATACGGGGGCGACTGCCCGGACGGCGTCTGGTCCCGGCTCTTCTACCGGGGCCGGGTGCCCGACGACGGCCGCATCGACCCGGACGAGGCCGCCGTACGGACCGCCGAGGAGCGGCTCGCCCACCCTCCCGAGGGCCCCTGGGCGTTGTTCGTGCCGCTGGTGGCCCGCACTGTCCGTTCCAGGTCGAGGAACCCTGGTTCTCCCGCTTCGACCGGGCCGCCGCGCCCGACCCCGCCGCCCCTGGCGCCCCCTCCGGCGAACCCGGCTACATGAGGGCCGTCCGCGACCGCTACGGCATCGGCGAGGTCACCCCCGGAGGCCAGGTCAGTGACGCGATGGTGGAGATATCGACGTCCTGCCGACCGTCCTGGAACTGGCCGGTGTCGAGGCCCCCACCGCCACTTCGGCCGCAGCCTCGCCCCGCTGCTGCGCGACCCGGGTGCCCCGCACCGTACGTATGATGGAACGCCCCGGCTTCCCGTACGACCTCAAGGGCGCCATCCAGCACGAACGGCCCGAACTGGTCGGCAAGGCGGTCGCACTGCGGGACCGTGAGTGGACGTACGTATGGCGGCTTTACGAGCAGCCCGAGCTGTACGACCGTACGAAGGACCCGCGTGAGCGGACCAACCTGGCGAGTGCCCCCTCCTACGCGGACACCGAGCGGCGCGCCTGCGCGATGGCGGTGCTCCGATGGCTGATGGAGAACACCGACGTCATCCCCGCCGTGCCTGACCCCCGCCTCCCGCAGGTGGCCCTGCCGGCCCCGGGCGGGATCCTCCGGCCCGGGAAGTCCTCGTGTTGTCCGTGGCGGCGGCCAGGAGGCACGTCGAAGCGTCCCCGGGAGCGCACGGCCGACTCCGGCACGATCCACAGCACGAGCAGGAGATCGAGCATCCCGAGTGCGGCGGACGCCCAGAACATGGTGTGCCAGTCGAAGTTCTCCGTCACGACGGCGGCCAGGGCAGTCCGATCGCCGCGCCGATGCCGAGCGAGGAGCTCATGAGCGCGATAGACGGCAGTACGCGCTCCGCGGGGAGCTCGTCGTGGATGATGCCGAGCGGGATCACCGCGAGAGCCGCGCCTTGGAGGACCCGGCCGGTGATCAGCACGCCGATGTCGGAGCTGACCGCGCAGAGTACGGATCGGCGACGGCCATGCCGCAGAAGGCGAGTACGGGGGCGACGAGCCGGGAACGGAGGTTTCCGGACGGCGTGCCGGGCGCGGACGCGACGGTTGTCATCGTGCTCCAGAGGCAGTGCGAGAACGGGAGAGGGCCGGGTGCGGGGCTTCGTTCCCCCCATGTCCCGGAGGCGGAACGGCCGGCCGGAGCGGGTGTGCGGCCGAGAGCGCTGGCGCATACGGGTCTTGCGACGCGCACTCTGCTCGGCCGGCTGACGGTGTTGCCGTCACCGCCCCTGGGTGTGCTTCCGCCCGGGAAGCCGGGGCCGGGGCGGATGGGGGAGCGGGAGCGGAGCCGTACACGCCGATGGGAGGCGTGGGCCGGGAATCCCGGCCTCCGGCGCGACGGACGTGCCGGAAGCAGGAGGACCTGACCCGCTACGGGCGGTGGGGGCCGTGGCGAGGGAGACCGCAGCCCGGCTACGAGGCGGAATCCCCGACGGCCGGGCGCACGCGCACCTGCGGCAGGTCCGTCAGACGCCGGCAACAGCTGAGGACGCCGCTCCCGCTGTGCTGCGGCGCAACGCGGCACTCCTGGAGGTGACGGACGCGGCGCTCGCGATGTCCACCGCGGCTGTCATCGCCGACGACCCGCCCGGCGCACCGCGTGCATACACGCGCCGTGTCGTGGCTGGCCTCACTGACGACGGACCTGGGACGGCTCGCAGGCGACGGCGACGGCGTGGGTGCCCCGGCGGGCATCGGCGAGGGGTATGCCGCGAACCGTGGTGAACCGCGCTGAACGAGCGGAACAGGAGCGCAGCCGACCCGACTTGGCCGTGCGCCTCTCGTGCCTGACACATGCGATGTCATGCGGGGAGGGCGATTCTCAACGGGCAACTGAAAAGCATCGTTTCTGCGGTCGTATGGCCTCGTGATCTTCTTTCCGGCAATAGAGTGATATGTCGTGTCCCTTTGCTCCTGTGCGGTGTTTGATCGCGCGACGGGCAAATTTCTGCCGCGTCTTTCGGAGATCTTGAGGAGTAGTCATGCGTTCTCTGGCCGCGTCTGTTCTGGCTGTGGGCATCCTGCTGGGTGGCGCCGGTGCCGCGCTCGCCCACGACGGCGTCGGAATCGGAAGCTTCTCCGAGGGCAGTGCCAGCTTCAGCTCGCACTGTGCGGCCACCGGCGTTCCGTCCGTGTACGGCACGATCTTCACCGCCTCGTGTTCGGAGGCGGGCTGGGAGGAGGGCGCGGAATTCGCCTACCTCGGCGCCCACTGACCCGCAGCCACGCCCGGCGACGGGCGTGGCTCCGCACAACCCGCGAACCCAGTGCTCGTGCACGGTTGGCGGGAACGGCCCGCCCTCGCATGCGAGGACGGGCCGTGGTGTGCGCGGTGAGCCCATCGGTGCTCCCCGCCACCGCCATCGGACTGTTCCGCTCGACGTCGGCGGAGGGGGTGCGTTCGGTATCCCCTCCATCGCACTCGGCCGCCTCCGGATCGAGCCCGGCTCGCCCCCCGGCTCACAGGCCGAAGACGCATGCCGGCATCCCGGGCGAGTAGGGCCTGTTGCGAAAGTCGCTGGTCAGGGGCCTTGGAGTGTGTTTCCATGCCGCGGTGAAGAGCGAGAGTTCGTCCGGCGCGGACCGACGCCCGAGTACCCGACAGCGAGCTGATCGCGACCTGAGTGGCTGTGCGCGGGTGCTGGCAGAGGTCCATGAGCGCGACGGCTATCCGGTGAACTGGCCTGCCCAACCTGGCACATGGCTCACGCCGCCATCGCTCATCGCCTCGTGGGTGGCGGAACTGGATGGCCGCATCGTCGGGCATGTCGGCCTGTCCCAGAGCACCGTGGGAGACGCGGCGCCCGTCCTGTGGAACGCTCGTGCAGGGGTGAGTATCGACGCGACTGCCGTGGTCAACCGGCTGTTCGTCGCTCCGTCGGCCCGCGGCCACGGGATCGGTGCGCTGCTGATGGCGCAGGCCGTCGCAGCAGCGCGGGATCGCGGGTTGCATCCGGTACTCGACGTGGTGGCTTCTGACACTGCGGCGGCAGCCTTGTACGAGCGGCTCGGCTGGCAGCTGCTGGCCACGGTCGAGCAGCAGTGGGGCCCGGAGCAGAAGGTGACCGTCCGGTGTTACGCGGCGGCGGCAACCTGACGCTGGTGCCCGGGGTCACAGCCACTCGTTGAGGGCTGCGACCAGCACGGTCGCCTCATAGCGGACGGCGAGCTTGTCGTATCTCGTGGCCACGGCCCGGTGGCGCTTGAGGCGATTGATGCCGCACTCGACCGCGTGTCGCCCGCGGTAGGCAGCCTTGTCGAACTTCGGTGGTCGACCGCCGCGAGAGCCGAGCTTTTGTCGGTTGCGGACGCGGTCCACAGGGACCGGAATCGTCGCTTTGGTACCGCGTCTGCATAGATAGGCGCGGTTCCTGCGAGAGTGGTTGCCTTGTCGGCGCGCACACGGTCCGGTCGCTTGCGTGGCCGTCCCAGACCCAGTCTCGGCACCCGGGCCGCTTCCAGGACTGGCTCGAACTGAGGGGAATCGCCTCTCTGACCGGCGGTGATCACCACCGACAGCGGCTTCTGGCCCTGTTCGACCGCCAAATGGATCTTTGTGGTCAGACCGCCTCGGGACCGACCGAGCCCGTGGTCGGCCGGCTCGACGAAGACCCCGCCGGGCGACTCCTTCTGGAGATCCCCGTTACCTAATGGGGGGATGAAGCCGGTGGACTGCTACCCGTTACCCGGTCCAGGAGACCTCGAAAGAGATCGCGGCCACCGGCTTCGCCTCGGTGGCGATCAGCCAGCATCCAGTGAGCCATACACGCCCCCGGAGCTCGTGAGCACTCGGTCAAGACTTGGCCCTGGGTGCTGGCCGATTGCCACCGAGGGCCCGCGGTAGTGAGAGTGGCGTCAAGGCCAGCCTGCTCCGCCGCGCGCTTCTCTCGACCGGAACCTATTGGACGATCAGGCCGTTGACGTTCGTGGTCCGAGCCCTCTGCCGGGTGAACCTCTCACTTCGCCGGGATGCCTTCGAGCTCCTGCACAGACCGAGGCCCCTGCGGTCAGCTGGGGTCACGAACGACCAATCGGATGACGGGCCCAGAGCCCTTCCATTAGGGAGTCGCGTGCCTCCGCACTGGTCTTGACCAGCGGATATACACATCGGACAGAAGGACGTGAGAGACGCGCATGAGGGTGTTCTGCGGGATCGACTGGGCCAGCGACCACCACGACATCGCCCTCGTCGACGGCGACGGCAAGCTCCTCGGACGGGCCCGGATCAGCGACGACGCAGCCGGCCTGCAGCAGCTGCTCAACCTCCTGGCCGAACACGGCGACGACCCGGGGGATCAGATACCGGTGGCGATCGAGACCTCCCGTGGCCTGCTGGTCGCCTGCCTCAGGTCCACCGGCCGCGCTGTGTATGCCATCAACCCAATGGCGGCCGCGCGTTATCGCGAGCGCCACACGGTCTCGCGCAAGAAGTCCGACCACCTCGACGCGATGGTGCTGGCGAACATCCTGCGCACTGACGCAGACGCACATCGCCAGCTGCCGGCCGACAGCGAGCTCGCCCAGGCCGTCGCAGTCCTCGCCGCGGCGACCGCCGCACGGGAGCGGACGTCCTGCTGTACGCGGCCGTCCTCGGCTCGGGCGTGTGGCTGCTGAGCCGGCCGGGCGACGGCAGCCCCGTCCCGGGTTTCGGCGACGTCGGTCTGATCGACCCGGCGGCGGCCGTGCCCCTCATCGCCTCCCTCGCGGCGATCGGGCTCCGGGACAAGACCGTCTTCCTCGCGGCGCGCGGCGAGCAGTACGGACTGTCGCTGCTGCTCTTCTTCTTCCCGTACGGGGACATGTTCGTCGGCTTCCAGCTCGTCATGCTGGCACTGTGGTGGGGAGCGGCGACGTCCAAGCTCAACCACCACTTCCCGTTCGTCGTGGCGACGATGATGAGCAACGCGCCGCTGCTGCCCTCCCGCCGCCTCAAGCGGGCCTTCTACCGCGACCACCCGCACGACCTGCGTCCCTCGCGACTGCCGTTCGTGCTCGCCCACGTCGGAACCCTCACCGAGTACCTCGTCCCGCTGTACCTCGTGTTCCTCGGCGACGGCGGCTGGTGGACCTGGGCGGCCGTGCTCTACATGGCCGTCTTCCACCTCCACATCCTGTCGACCGTGCCGATGGGCGTGCCGCTGGAGTGGAACATCTTCTTCGTCTTCTCGCTCTTCCACCTCTTCGGTGCGCACGGCGACGTGACGGTGTGGCAGCTGGAGTCGCCCTGGCTGCTCGTCGTGCTGCTGCCGAGCCTGCTGGTCCTTCCCGTGCTGGGAAACCTGCGCCCCGACCTCGTGTCGTTCCTGCCGGCCATGCGCTACTACGCCGGCAACTGGGCCACCACCGCCTGGGTGTTCACCGGCGACGCCCTCGACCGCCTGGCGGCCGGCCTGACCACGTCGAACCGGCTCGCGGCCCAGCAGCTGGAGATGCTCTACGACCCGGACACCGCCCTGATGACGGCGAGTAAGATCCAGGGCTGGCGCGCCATGCACTCCCACGGCCGCGCCCACAACGGGCTGATCGACCGCGTCACCGACGGCCAGGACGACGCCGTCGTCCTCGACGGGGAGTTGATCGCCGGGTTCGCGCTCGGCTGGAACTTCGGCGAGGGCCACCTCCACGACGACCAGCTGCTGCGCGCGGTCCAGGCCCGCTGCGGGTTCGCGCCCGGCGAGGTCCGGGTGATCTGTCTGGAGGGCCAGCCCATCCACCGGCAGACTCAGGCCTATGAGATCCACGACGCCGCCCTCGGACTGCTGGAAAGCGGCCACGTCACGGTGCGCGACATGCTGACCCGGCAGCCCTGGCCCACCGACGGCCCGGACTATCCCGTCCACGGGGTGCGCTCCCTCCACCCGCTGCGCCCGCTTCCCGGCCGGCCGCCCGCGGAGACGGCGTCGTGACCACCGCCGTCATCGTCGGCGGCGGGCCCAACGGGCTCGCCGCCGCGGCCCTCCTCGCGCAGGCGGGGCTGCGAGTCACGCTCCTGGAGGCCGCCGACGAGGCAGGCGGCGGCACCCGCAGCGACGAGGCGATCCTGCCCGGACTGCTGCACGACCACTGCTCGGCCGTCCACCCGATGGCCGTCGCCTCGCCCGCGCTCCGCTCCCTGGACCTCGGGGCCCACGGGCTGCGCTGGCGGCTCCCGGAGATCGACTGCGTGCACCCGCTGGACGACGGGACCGCCGGCGTACTGCTGCGCTCCGTCGACGCGACCGCCGCCGGACTCGGCCCGGACGGCGACCGCTACCGCGCCCTGCTGGCGCCCTCGGTACGGCACTGGGACGCGCTCGCCGAGGACGTGATGGGCCCGCTGCTGCGGATCCCGGCGCACCCGCTGCTGCTCGCGCGCTTCGGCTTGCCGACCGTGCTGCCCGCCGTCGCGCTCGCCCGGATCTTCCGTACCCCGCAGGCCAGGGCGCTGTGGGCCGGCGTGGCGGCGCACGCGTACCGCCCGCTGTCCCATCCGCTCAGCTCGGCGATCGGACTCGGCATCCTGACGGCCGGCCACGCCTCCGGCTGGGCGGTCGCCGAAGGCGGCTCGCGGTCCATCGCGACCGCGCTTGCCGCCGTGCTGCGCGCGCACGGCGGCACGATCGAGACCGGCGTACGGATCACCGACCGTCGCCAGATCCCACCGGCCGACGTGACCCTCCTCGACCTCGACCCCGGTCAGGTCGCCGGCCTGTACGGCGACCGGCTGCCGGCCCGCGTGACGGCCGCGTACCGGCGCTTCCGGCGCGGCCCGGGCGCGTTCAAGGCCGACCTGGCGGTGGAGGGCGGCGTGCCGTGGACGGACGAGCGGGCCCGGCGTGCCGGGACCGTGCACCTCGGCGGCCCGCTCGCCGAAGTGGCGGCCACGGAGCGGGACGTGACGGAGGGCCGGATGCCCGAGCGGCCCTTCGTCCTGGTCGGCCAGCAGTACCTGGCCGACCCGTCCCGCTCGGCCGGCGACGTCCACCCCGTGTGGACGTACGCCCATGTCCCGCACGGATACGACGGGGACGCCACCGAGGCGATCCTGCGGCAGCTCGAACGCTTCGCCCCGGGCGTGCGCGAACGGATCGTGGGCCGTCGGGTCATCCGCCCGGCCGACTTCGCCGCCACCAACCCCAACTTCGCGGGCGGCGACATCCTCACCGGGGCGAAGACGATCCCCCAGCTCGTCCTGGGGACGCGCCCCACGCTCGACCCGTACTCCACCGGCCTGCCCGGAGTGTTCCTGTGCTCCGCGGCCACCCCGCCCGGACCCGGTGCGCACGGCATGTGCGGCGCCGGGGCGGCGGCTTCCGCCCTGCGCCACCTGGGAGTCCACCCGCCATGGGAAGGGCGCGTCCCCCGTCGCCGCCGAGAGTGAAGGCCCGGTGGGGAGCTGCCACCGGGGGACTGATCCACCGGCCGGACCATCTCGCGTGAGCGCGCGTCGCCATCGCGCGCCCCCGGTGCTCGGACGCGCGGGAGGGGCGGGAAGGGGCACCATCCGGTGATGGACGCAAGCATGGGCAAGGCGCGCTTCGACGATGTCTACGACCAGCCGGATCCCCGGGCGTACTTCCGGCGCCTG
This sequence comes from Streptomyces sp. NPDC037410, assembly GCF_055602235.1. Taxonomy (NCBI): domain Bacteria; kingdom Bacillati; phylum Actinomycetota; class Actinomycetes; order Kitasatosporales; family Streptomycetaceae; genus Streptomyces; species Streptomyces sp. NPDC037410. The sequence goes on from NZ_JBVJWR010000021.1 coordinate 104,477, forward strand.
GGGCCGCTGGCGTACGAGATCCCGCAGCACGGGCAGGCCGCGTTCCGGCGGGCGGCCGCCGCGCGGACCGCGCTGGATGACGGGACCGGGCAGGACGCTGCGGGACGCCATGGCGGGCATTGTCCACGGCCGCCATCCGAGACCCTGCAGCTCGTGCAGGGTCTCGTCGCTTGTACCGCAGGCATGCTCGCTGACCTGCGGCTCTCCGGAGCCCGGCTCCCGCCGTCTCCCGAGGGTCACACACGGGGCAGTGCGAAGGGGACGTGCCCGGTGGCCAGGCCGGTGGTGCCGAGGAGGCGGCCCATGCGTTTGCGGGAGCGCAGGAAGACGGTGCGGTCGCTGACCTTCAACTGGGGGAAGCGTTCCGCGAGCTGTGCCTCGAAGGGGTCGATGGCGTGCAGGCCGCGGAGCCAGGCCATCACGAGCAGGTTGTCGGAGCCGCTGACGGAGACGGCGAGGCGCACCTCCTCCATCCGGGCCAGCGCGTTGCCCGTGGCCGCGAGGTGGGTGTGGGGGACCGCGGTGCGGTAGAGCACCACCGTCGAAAGCCCCGCGAGGGGATGGGCCAGGTCGCAGCGGAAGCTGATGTCACCGTCCCGGATCAGCCGCTGGACCCGACGGCGGGCGGTGTGTTCGCTCATCCCGGTCGCCGCGCCGAGCTCGGTGTAGCCGAGGCGTCCGTCGACTCCGAGGGCCGCCAGCAGGGCATGGTCCTCCGGCGCGTGCGGGTGGTGCGTGCGGGCGCTGTACACAGTCGAGCCCGAGGCCCGCGAAGCGGAGAGTTCCGCGTGTCCGGCGGGCTCCATGGCCCGCATCCGCCAGTCGCCGCCTTCGCTGTACAGCGTGATCCCGAGGCGGGTCCGGGTGGACCGGACGCCCTTCAGCCCGCCGATCAGGCCGTGCACCGAGCGGCCGAGGGACGGCAGGTCGGTGGCGGCGACGGATGCCAGGAGGTCGAAGTCACCAGCGGTCTCGTCGACGCTGAAGACCCAGGGCATGTCGGCCAGGGCCCGGCTGACCGATTCGAGCGCCCGTGGCCGGCACCGTACCTCGACATAGGCGACGGTGGCCGATTTCGCGGCGTTGTACGCGGTGACCCAGGCGAGACCGTTCGCGCGCAGCCGTTCCCAGCGCCGGGCCACCGTGGTCGCGTCCACACCGAGCGCCCGGCCGATCTGCGACCACGGGGCCCGGGGGGCGGCCTGCAGGGCGTCGACGAGCGCGAGGTCCAGTTCGGAGAAGCGGACGTCCGCAGCGGCTGAGCGGGAATCGGGTGTCATGGGCGCCTCCGCTGATGCTTTCCGGCAATTCTCCGGGGATCCCGGTCACAGGCCGGATGGTAGGGGCACTTCCGGCCGATGCCCAGTTTCGGCCACGGTGATGAGGAGTGCCGCGTGTCTGCTCCGTCCCCGCAGTCCGCCCGGAGAACCGTCCGGATCACGATCGTCCTGTTGTTCGCCGCCTGGCTGGTCGACTATGCCGACCGGCTCGTCATCAATCTGGTCCTGCCCTCCCTCGGCGCCGAGTTCGAGCTCAGTCGCGGGCAGCAGGGCCTGATCGTCTCCGCCTTCTTCCTCGCCTATGCCCTCGCCCAGATACCCGGCGGGATGCTCGCCGACCGGTACGGCGCGCGCCGGGTCACGCTCTGGGCCCTGCTGGCGTGGTCGGTGTTCACCGCGCTGACCGGTCTCGCCTGGTCGTTCGTGGTGCTGCTGGTGCTGCGGTTCGCGTTCGGTGCCGCCGAGGGAATCTTCCCGCCCGCCTCGCTGAAGGTCCTCGTGGAGCGGACCACCCCGGACGAGCGGATGGCCGCCAACGGTTGGATCATGAGTTCCAACGCGGTCGCCGGTGTCCTCACCCCGCTTCTCGTCGCTCCCCTGATCGCGGCCCTCGGCTGGCGTTCGGCGTTCTACTCGACGGCGGCGCTCGGCGTCTTCGTCCTCGTGGCGGTACGGATGCGGCTCCCCGCCCCGCTGCCCCGCACGGAACCGGCGACGGGCACCGTCCGCCCCGGCGCGGGCGGTGTCCTGGGGCTCGGTGTGGTCTGGCGCTTCAGCGCCATGATGTTCGGCTACAGCGCGATCGTCTGGGGCTTCAACACCTGGGTCCCCTCCTACCTCGGCGAAGAGTTCGGGGTCTCCCTCACCGAGGCCGGAGTCCTCGTGGCGGTCCCGGCCCTCGCCGCCGCCGGGGCGATCGTCGTCGGCGGCCGGATCTCGGACCGGCTCGGCGGCCATCACCGCAAGGTGATCGTGCCAAGCATGACGGGGGCCGCCGCCGCGCTGCTCCTGGTCGCCTTCTCGTCCTCGCTCACCGGCTTCGTCGTCTTCGGCACGATCGCCTCGGTCGCCGTCTCCCTCTGCTACATGCCCATCCTCGCCGTCCCGCTGAGCGGACTGGCCCCGGAACAGGTCGGCGTGGGCAGCGCGGTGGTCGTCCTCGGCGGCCAGGTGGCCGGCATGGTCGTCCCGCCCGTCGTCGGCGCGCTCGCCGACGCCTTCTCCTTCCAGGTGGCCTTCGCCTCCCTGGTCCTCGGCGCCGGCATCGCCGCCGTCATGGCTCTCCTGACCCCGCAGGACGCCGCCTCCTTCCGGACCGCCACCGGCGCGTCCCACCTTCCCGCGCCCGCAAAGGAGCACTCGTGACCGCCGCCTCCCTCACCCGCCTGCTGACCGCCCTCCCCGACCGGCTGCCCGGCCTGCGCGCCGTCTACGAGGATCTGCACACCCACCCGGAACTGTCGTTCCAGGAGTTCCGCACGGCCGGGATCGTCGCCGACCTGCTGCGGCAGCAGGGCTGGGACGTCACCGAGGGCGTCGGCGGCACCGGCGTCGTCGGGGTCATGGTCAACGGCGAGGGCCCCGTGGTCCTGCTCCGCGCCGACATGGACGGGCTCCCGGTCCAGGAGCGGACGGGACTGCCGTACGCCTCACGAGCGACCGCCGTCGATGGCGCGGGCAACGAGGTGCCCGTGATGCACGCCTGTGGCCACGACATGCACGTCACCTGTCTCCTCGGCGCCACCGCCCAGCTGGCCGCCGCCCGCGGGGAGTGGCACGGCACGGTCGTCGCCGTGTTCCAGCCCGCCGAGGAGGTCGGCGGTGCGCCGGTGATGATCGAGGACGGATTCCTGGAGCGCTTCCCCCGCGCCGACGTCTGCCTCGGCCAGCACGTGGCCCCCGCGCCCGCCGGGTTCGTCGGCACCCGGCCCGGACCGGTGATGGCCGCCTCCGACAGCCTGAGGGTCCGCCTCTTCGGTCGCGGCGGGCACGGCTCGACGCCCGAGTCGACCGTCGACCCGGTCGTCATGGCCGCCGCGGTCGTCATGCGGCTGCAGACGATCGTCTCCCGGGAGACGGGGGCGGCACAGACCGCGGTGGTCACCGTCGGCTCGCTGCACGCGGGCACCAAGGAGAACATCATCCCCGACACCGCGGACCTGCGGATCAACATCCGCTCCACAACCCCCGCGGTACGGGACCGGGTCCTCGCGGCCGTCGAACGGATCGTCCGCGCCGAGGCCGCCGCCTCCGGCGCCCCGAAGGACCCCGAGATCACCGGGCTCAACTCCTTCCCCGTCACCGTCAACGACGAGCCCGCCACGGGCACCGTGCTGACGGCGATCTCCGAGGTCCTCGGCCAGGAGCGGGTCTTCACCCTGCCCCAGACCCTCACCGGCAGCGAGGACTTCGGCGTCTTCGGCACGGCCCTCGGCGTCCCGTCGGTCTTCTGGCACTTCGGTGGCGCCGACCCCGCTCTCTTCCGGGACGTCGACCCCCAGGCGCTGCTGACGGACGGCCTGCCCGACACGATCCCCGCGAACCACTCGCCGCACTTCGCCCCCGTACCCGACCCCACCATCCGGATCGGCGTGACGGCCCTGCTCGCGGCAGCCGCCCCGTGGCTGTGCTCCGAGGAGGCCGGCGGCCGGAAGAGCTGACGTACCGCTCCCGTCGCCGTAACGCACCGCCCTTCGCTCCGTCCCCTCCCTCCCTCAGCCCGGCCCTCCGGAAAGGCTTCCGCATGAGCATGTACGACTCCGGCTCCGATCTCGCCTACCTCAGCGCCACCGAGGCCCGACGCCTCTTCGAGGCCCGCGAGCTGTCCCCCGTGGAGCTGATGCGCGCGGTGATCGACCGCGCCGAACAGACCGAACCGGTCGTCAACGCCTTCACCGAGCGACTCTTCGACGAGGCACTCGAACAGGCCCGGCACGCCGAGGACCGCTTCCTCGGCAGGGGCGGCCTGGCGCCGCGCCCGCTGGAGGGCATCCCGGTCGCCACCAAGGAGAAGCACGCGATCGCCGGGCGGTCCCTCACCGAGGGCTCGCTCGTCAACGTCGGCGCCACCGCGAACGAGAACGCCCCGGTGATCGACCGCATCCTGGAGGCCGGCGGCATCATCCACGCCCGCACCACCACCCCCGAGTTCTCCATCGCCACCTTCACCCACAGCCGTCTGTGGGGCGTCACCCGCAATCTCTGGAACCCCGAGTTCACCCCCGGCGGCTCGTCCGGCGGCGCGGGCGCCTCGCTCGCGGCGGGCACCACGCTCCTCGCCTCCGCCTCCGACATCGGCGGATCCACCCGCATCCCCGCGGCCTTCACCGGCACCGTCGGCTACAAGGCCCCCTACGGCCGGATTCCCGGCGTCGCACCCCTGTCGGCCGACCACTACCGCGGCGACGGCCCCATGGCACGGACCGTCGACGACTGCGTCACCTTCGCCAACGTCCTGGCCGGCCCCGACCCGCGCGACCACGTGTCACTGCGCCCGAAGCTCGTCCTGCCGACCGAGTACGACACGGTCGCGGGGATGCGCGTCGCCCTGTGCCTCCGACTGGGCGCGTACGACGTCCACCCGGAGGTCGAGGCCAACACCCGTGCGGTCGCCCGCGCCCTCACCGACGCGGGTGCCGTCGTCGAGGAGATCGAACTCCCGTGGACCAAGGACGACCTCCTCATCAGTCTCGCGGCGCACTTCTCCACCATCTTCGGTGCCCTCGTCTCGGAGATCGAAGCGAAGCACCGCGACCGGATGTCGGCCTACGCGGTGGCCTTCGCGGACGTCATGGCCGCCGCCCGTGAGCAGATCACGTACCTTGACGGCCTGCGTGTCGAGACCCGCCTGCAGCGCGAGCTGGGCGAGGCGATGGCTCCCTACAGTGCCCTGATCTGCCCGACCACGGCCGTCCCGGGACTGCCTGCCGGAGACGACCTTCTCGGCCGCCTGGTGGTGCACGGCGAGGACCACGGCGAGCCCCTGTGGGCAGCCATGACTATCCCCTTCAACATCAACAACCGTTGCCCCGTCCTCAACGTCCCCAGTGGCCGCTCCAGTTGGGGCCTGCCCACGGGCGTCCAGATCGTCGGCCACACCTACGACGACCCGACCGTCTTCCGTATCGGCAAGGCCCTGGAGTGCCTCCGCCCCTGGACCTACACCCGGGACCACCGGCCTGCCGTCTCGTGATGATCTAAGTTCCTATACTTAGATATCGGGAATCGGCGCGGCCATTGACAGTTATGTCCAGCCACCTCACGATGCCGCATGCGTTCTTACGCACATTCATACCGTCATTCCCCATGCTCAGGACCCGACTCCCTGGGAGCGTGAATGCCACTCGTCCCCCACTGTCTGACTGCCCGTCGCCTGGACTGCCTGTGACCACCTCGGACCCCGCCGGGGCCCCGCCGTCGGCTGCCGGGCTGGCGGCCGGACTGATGGAGGCCGAGGCCGAACGCGCCCAGGAGGCCCGCGCCGGGCAGGAGATCCTCTTCGCCGACGACCTCCTGCCCGGCGTCGGCGGTGAACGACTGACCCTGCGTCAGGGTTTGGCAGCCGGCGGCTCGGCGACGTTCGTCACCTTGACCGCTCTGGCGGCGTTCGACGAAATGGAGAGCGCGACCCTCGGGGTCCTGGCCCCCGACATCCGGGACACCTTCGGGATGAGCGACGGCGCGATCGTGGCTCTCTCCGCCGCCTCCGGGGCGTTCCTGGTACTCGGTGCGCTGCCGATGGGCCGGCTGGCCGACCGGTGCCGCCGCGGCAGGGTCGCAGGATGGGCCGGCCTGGCGTTCGCAGCGACCGTGGTCGCGAGCGGATCGGCCGTTAATGCCTTCCTGCTGTTCCTGGCCCGGCTCGGCGTGGGGGTCGCCAAGTCCAGCACTCTGCCCGTCCACGGATCGCTGAACGCCGACGCCTATCCGATCGCCGTCCGCGGCCGTCTCGCCGCCGCCGGCGGGTTCGCCGGCCGCCTGGCCGGGACGCTCAGCCCCCTGGCGGTCGGTGGGGTCGCCGCGCTGGCCGGCGGGACCGAGGGGTGGCGCTGGGCGTTCTTCGCCCTCGGTGTCCCGACCGCTGTCGTGGCCCTGCTCGCGTTCCGGCTGCCGGAACCCCGGCGCGGCCAGAACGAGATGAAAGCCGTCCTGGGCGAAGTCATCGGCCACGAGAAACCGATGCCGATCTCCCTGGAGGCCGCCTTCGCCCGTCTGACGCAGATCCACACCACCAAAACCGCCGTTCTGGCCTTCGCCGCCCTGGGTTTCAGCCTGTTCACCGGACCGGTCCTGACCAACCTGTGGATGCAGGACCACTTCGGCCTCAGCACCTTCGCCGCGGCGTCTACGGCACCCTCGGCGGCCTCGGCGTGCTGGCAGTCCTGCCGTTCGTCGGGCCCCGCTACGACCGCCTCTACCGCACCGACCCGGCGCGCGCCCTGAAACTCGTCGGCTACCTGATCCTGCCGACCGCCCTCGTCACGCCGATCCAGTGGTTCATGCCGACCGCTCCCGCGTTCGTCATCCTGCAGATGATGTCGCTGATCCTGCTGTCGACCGCGTTCGCGATGACCGGCCCGGTGATGCAGTCCGTATCGCCCCACCGGCTGCGCGGCCTCGGAATGGCGCTCGCCGCCGTCTACATCTTCTTCGTCGGCGCCACCGGCGGATCACTGCTGTCCGCACTCTTGCTGGCCTCCTACGACGCCCGGATCGCGGCGCTGGTGATCGGCGTTCCGTCGACGCTCGTGGGCGCCGTCCTACTGATCCGCAGTGCTTCGTACATCAGGAACGACCTGTCGCTGGTCGTCCACGAGCTCCGGGAGGAACTGGCCGAGCAGGAACGACAGTTGCAGGACCCTGACGGCGTCCCGGTACTGCAGGTCGCCGACATCGACTTCTCTTACGGCAACGTGCAGGTGTTGTTCGACGTCGGCTTCGACGTGCGGCGCGGCGAGGTACTGGCCCTGCTGGGCACGAACGGCGCGGGCAAGTCCACGATCCTCAGGGCGATCTGCGGCCTGGGAACGCCCTCGCGGGGCGTGGTACGCCTCAACGGACACACCGTCACCTACGTCTCCCCGGAGCGGCGCGGCCGCCTCGGCATCCGCCTGCTGTACGGCGGGAAAGGCGTGTTCGGAGCCATGACCGTCAAAGAGAACCTGGACATGGGCGCCTTCCAGCTGCGCGAGACCGACCAGGCCCACCGCGCGGCACGCCTCGCCCACGTCCTGGAACTGTTCCCGGACATCGCCGACCGCCTCGACCGGTGTGCCGGATCGCTGTCCGGCGGCCAGCAGCAGATGCTCGCGCTCGCCATGGTCCTGATGCACGACCCCGAGGTGCTGCTGATCGACGAACTGTCCTTGGGCCTGGCACCGGCGGTGGTGCAGGACCTGCTGAGGGTGGTCGAGCGCCTCAAGGCGGACGGGTTGACGATCATCTTCGTCGAACAGTCCCTGAACGTCGCCCTCGCGATCGCCGACCGGGTGGTGTTCCTGGAGAAGGGGCAGGTCAGGTTCGTCGGCGACGCCCGCGAGCTCGCCGAACGCGACGACCTGGCGCGCGCGGTCTTCCGTGGTGGAGAGTGATCATGGGTCGCAGTCCGCGCGCGAGGGCGCCTTCGACCATGCGCCGGTAGTGGGCGATCGCGGCGTGGGAGAACCTGCCCGGCGCGGGTTCGATGCGGGCCCATTCGATGCTGAACCGGTAGTCGGAGAAGCCGAGTCCGGCGAGCAGGTCCATGTCCTCGCGCCAGCGGTGGTAGCTGTCGCAGGCGTCCCCACTGGGTTCCTTGATGTGGTCGGCGAGGCCGCTGTGTTCCAGGGCCCACCAGTCGCTGGCCGTGTTGGCGCCCTCGGTCTGGTGCGCGGAGGTGGAGGCGCCCCAGAGGAATCCGTCGGGATATCGCGAGGGGCGGGCGGACGTTCGCGTCATGGGGTGGTGGGGTCCTTCCGGACGGGCCGCGGTCATGTGACCCGGCGGATCGGCAGGATGCACAGGCCGCCGGCGACGCCGATGACGGTCGCGAGCAGGAACAGGGGCGGGTATCCGAAGGCGGGAACCACCGCCGCGGCGAGGACAGGGGCGAGCAGGGAGGGCACGGTGTTGGCGATGTTGAGGAACCCCAGGTCCCGGGCCCGCGTCTCCGCCTGCGGCAGCACCTCGGCCATGACGGCCTGGTCGACGGCGAGGAAGCAGCCGAATCCGAGGGCCGCCGCGACGACGAACGTGTAGTACGCCCACAGCGAGGTGGTCGCGGCCAGCGGGACGACGGCCGCCGCCCCGATCGCGGCGGAGACGACGATGAACACCTTGCGCCGCCCGAGGCGGTCGGAGAGCGGACCGGACACCGCGATCGCGATGCCGGAGACGGCCACGTTGAGGATGCCGGCCAGCGCGATCGTGGAACCGGCACGCTCGGTCGACATGCCCAGGTAGTCCTTGAGCACGTAGAGCTGGTACACGAGGACGAGGCTGATGCCGAGCAGGGTCAGCAGCCTGCCGGCCATCGCCCACAACAGGTCCGCGTCCCGTGGCGGCACCAGGCTCCGGGCGAAGAGCCGACCCGAGAACCGCTCACGGGGCAGGCGGACGCTCGACCGGTCGGGCACCGCGAACAGCAGCACGAGCCCGCCCACCGGGATGATCCAGAAGATCCAGCGCAGTGCGAGCACGGGGGTCGCGACCAGAAGACCGGCGGCGACACCGCCCATCCCCATGCCCAGCAGCTGGCCGATACCGGCCCAGGAGGACGCCTTGCCCAGGTCGGCGGAGGCCACCCGGTCGGGCATGACCGCGTTGAGCGGCGCGACGAGCGCGTTGAGGCCGATCTGGAACCCGACCCACAGCAGTACGAGGACCGGGAAACTCCGCGTGAAGGAAACCGCGCAGCCCAGGAGGGCCGTGGTGAACCCGCCGAACAGGATCCACGGGTGACGCCGTCCCCAGCGCGAGCGGGTGCGGTCGGACAGCACCCCGATCACGATGTTGGCGGCCATCGCGGCGACCGCGCCGGCCCCTGCCAGAACGGCGAATCGGCCGGTCTTGGTCCCCTCGTCGAGCTGTTCGAGGAGTGACAACAGCAGGGTGTTCGACGCGGCGACGGGCAACACCCAGCTCAGGTTCGCGATGCCGAGTACGGGGCCCAGGCGGCCTGTTCTCGCGGGTGGTTCTTCCTCGGGGACCGGCACGTCCGGAAGGACGGGACCGGCAGACGGTGACGTCATGGACAGCTCCTTCGCTGTGCCCGCGCTCAAGGTCGGCTCACCCTAGCCACGAAAACTTAGGGCTACAAGGTTTTTGTGTGAGGTTCGTAGACTGACGGCATGAGCACTCCTCGGGGCCCCTACGCCAAGACCTCGGCCAAGCGCCAGAAGATCCTCGAAGCCGCCCTCGCCGCCTACGAGGAGGCGGGCAGCCGCGGCGTGTCCGTACGCGACATCGCCCAGCGCGTGGGGATGACCGACGCCGGCGTGCTGCATCACTTCGGAAGCCGCGAGGGGCTGCTCACGGCCGTCCTCGAAGCCCGCGACGCCGAGGCCGTGGCCCGCTTCGGCGACCCGATCGAGAACCCGCCCGCCGCGCTGGAGGTCCTGGCCCGCAACGCCGCCACACCGGGGCTGGTCAAGCTCTTCCTCGACGTGGCCGCCGCCGCCGCCGAACCGGAGCACCCGGCCCACTACTTCTTCACCCGGCGCTACGAGCGGTACCGCGACGGCCTCGCCGACATGCTCGCCAAGACCGCCACGTCCAACGCCCCCGCCGTAGCTGCCGATCAGTCGGAACTCGACGCCGCCTGGGCGGCCCGCGTCCTGCTCGCCGTCACCGACGGCCTCCAGCTCCAGTGGCTCCTCAAGCCCGACATCGACATGGCCGCCGACCTCGCCCGCCTGCATGCCGTCCTGGTGGACGGTCTGCGAGAGCGGACACCGGACGCGACCTGAACGAGCCGAGCCGGCGAATGCGCCGTCTGCCCTACGTCCACCAGCCACCGGACGGACCTGGAAAACCGGAACAGTCGACCACTCCCCGGTTCCCCAGCGGTCCCGTCGTCCTCACGCCGCCCCCTTCTGAACATGGGCGCGGCGGCGGGCAGCCCAGCGGACGGTCATCGGGGTCACGACGGAGGTGCCGGCGAAGAGCAGGGCGAGGGCGGTCCAGCCGAGCAGTCCGTGGGGCAGGACGAGCAAGGTGAGGAGCGCCGGGGCGATCATGCCGGTGGTGGCCGTGCCGAAGGCGTACGCGCCCTGGTAGGCACCCATGGCGTGGTCGGGGGACAGGGCGTAGCCGAGGGTCCAGCTGCCGGCCTGGTACAGGACTTCACCGATCGACAGCAGGAGGACCGCTGCGACCAGGACGGCGATGGCGGTCCAGGGGGTACGGGCCGCGGCGAGGCCGGCGGTCACACAGGCCGCGGCGACCAGCAGGCCGCCCCGGCGGAAGGCGCGCGCCGCGCCGTCGAGGTGCGCGGTGCCACGGGTCGCCCGTATCTGGAGGAGCACGACGGTCACGGTGTTGACGATCAGCAGGTGACCGACGAGCGCGGGGGGCGCGGAGGTGTACTCCGCCAGCCACAGGGGAAGCCCGACCTGCATGACGGTGAACTGCGTGTTCACCACGGCGTTGAGGGACGTGACCGCCATGAAGGGCAGGTTGCGGAGGGGGCGCCCGGCTGTTTCGCCACCGTCGGTGGAGCCGTCCGGGCGGGTCGCGCGCCGCTCGGCAGAGACCCCCCGGAGGACGGCGGCGGCCAGCAGGAAGCACCCGGCGTCCGCCAGGATGGCCGAGGCATAGGCGGCCTCGGAGTCGAAGACCAGGACGAGCGAGCCGAGCGCCGCGCCGGCCCCGAGTCCCAGGTTGAGCACCGTCCGCAGCAGGCCGAGGACCTGGGTGCGGGTGCCGGCGGGCACGGCGTCGGCGTACAGCGTCCCGCGGACGGCGGTGGCCGCCTGGTCGGTCACGGCCACCAGGCAGGCCAGGACCAGGAAGGCCGGGTAGCCGCCGGCCGCGGTGTAGCCGGCGGTGAAGGCCGCCTCGGCCAGAAGCAGGAAGGTCAGGAGGCGCTTGCTGCCCCAGCGGTCGGCGGCGCGGCCGGCCGGGACGGGCGCGAGGAGTCCGCACAGCCCGGCGAGGGTGAGGGCGAAACCGATCCGACCGGGGGACAGGTGCAGGCTGCGGGTGAACCAGATCAGGCTGACCGTGAGGAAGAGACCGCGTCCGATCGCTCCCGCGAGGGTCATCACCGCCAGTCTCCTGACGGTGGGGTCGGCCGTGAGCCTGGTGGTGGGAAGGGGCGCGGAGGGGATCCTCGGAAGGGTTCCGGATGGCGGTGCCGTGTTCATGGGGGTCAGCACAACGGTTGCGCACGGACCGCAGAACTGTTTAAGTCCGATACTTAATGATCCGATTCCGGCTGGAGATCGGCGACCTGGCCGCCACCTCCTTCGCCTGCTCGCCGCTCCAGGAGACGGTCCTCAGCCTGCGGGTGTGGACCCACGCGCCGCTCTTCCCCTGGCAGACGGCCCTGCTCGCCGACCGCCGCGCCGCCTTCGGGGAGGCGGACACCGAGCTGCTCACCTCCCTGGTGGCCCGGTCCCGCCCCTGGGTGCCGGATTTCCTCACCCCGCGCCCCACCACCTCCCACCCCGCTGTCGGGGCGGAGTTCACACGGCTGCGCGCCACCGATCCCGGGAGGCTCCCGGGCGACATCGCCCGGACGTTCCACCCCCTGGGCGAGGACGTGCCCGCCCGCCTCGCCGCGGGCCTCGCGCGCCCCGAGATCCTCCTCGCCGAGATCGCCGACGCCCTCCAGACCTACTGGGACCGGTGCCTCGCGCCCCACTGGCCCCGGGTCCGGTCCGTACTGGAGGCCGACCTCGTCCACCGGGCGCGGGTCCTCGCGGAGCAGGGCGCCGGGGGGCTGTTCGCCGGCATCGACCCGCGGCTCGTCTGGGAGGAGGGGCACCTCACCGTCCACTCCGACACCTTGGCGCCTCCGACGCATGACATCGCGGTCCGGGGGCGTGGGGTCCTGCTCACCCCCACCTGCTTCAACCGCAAGGCGTCGACGATGCTCGACGAGCATCTGCCGCCGCACATCGTCTATCCGGCCCGTGGCCTCGCGACCCTCGCCGAGTCGACCATCGTCCCGGTCGCCACGGAGGCCCTGAAGCGCCTCTTGGGCGGTCCGCGCGCCCAGCTTCTCGCCCTGCTCGCCGAGCCGTCCTCCACCACCGAACTGGCTCACCGCCTGGGTGTCACTCCCGCCGCGGTCAGCCAGCACCTGGCCGTCCTGTCGGACGCCGGACTCACCCGGCGGGCACGCCACGGCCGGCTCGTCCTCTACGCCCAGAGCCCGCTCGGCGACGACCTCTGCCGCCTCGGGCGGGACGAGGAGTCATAGGGGGAACGAACGGGGCCGGGTCTCCGGAAGGAGACCCGGCCCCGTTCGTTCGGCGGCCGGAACGGCGGCCCGGAGGCGGCGGACCGGGGACGGGCGGCCCGCCGCCGCACGGATACGGGTGGAGCCGTACCCGTGCGGCTTCGGGAGATCAGCGGCGCCGAAGGTCAGCTTGGTCGTGACTCTTGAACGCATGAGCTCGTTCCTGTGCGAGTGGCGCACGTGTGGAGACGGGTGGAGCCGCCCCGGCCGGGTGGTGCCTCGCTCACTCCACCGCCTGCCACCGCGCCGTAGAACCCATTGAGTGCCGGACTTAATCGTCTGTGCGGCAGCAGCCGGAGCGGTACACACCTGCCGTGAACCTCCACCACGCGCCCTTCGACCTGAACGCCTTCGTCGTACGGGCCAAGGCCGCCACCTACGTCGGCGGACGCGGCCACGTACCCGCGTCACGCACCGCCTCCCACGACCTCGAGTACCGGGAGGACGGCCTCGTCTACCGCGACAGCTACTTCGGAGGCATCGACTTCCTCGGCCAGGAGACCGTCCACTCCGACGGCCAGCCGGTCTGGGGCATGAACTACTACGGCTGCCTGCTCACCGACGACATCACCGCCCACACCGCCGGCGAGACGATCAAGGCCGCGCTCACCGCCCTGTACGCCAAAGGCCGTTTCCTCGGCGGCTTCCGCCATGAAGGCGCCGACGGGCTCCGGTACGTCGACGAGAACACGGGAACCGTCGAACGCTTCACCGGCATCGAGCACATCCTCACCCCGACCGGCGAGCGCGCCTACGAACTGCGCTACCACGGCGGCCGCGTGCTCGGCTGAACGCGCCGAAGCCACCTGGCCAGGGCACGGCCCTCCCGTGAAGGTGGGCGCAGTCGGCGAGCAGGATGCGTGAGCGATGCGTGGGCGGACGTCCCGGCACAGCACAGTTCCGTCCGGATCACGCGTCACCGCTCATCCCGTCCGATCAGGGCGCCCGGACGGCGTGACACCGTCCGGCGTCACCCGGTCGGCCCTGGCCGGAACCTGCCATGGGGTTCACCGCGCAGGCTTGGTCCGGGAATGGTCCGGGTCGCGCTCGATCCCTTGTGGCAGATGGGCCCACGCGGCTGACGTCCTTTCGAGAGCCGGCGGTCAGCGGCGTGTGTCGGTCGGCAGGTAGTAGGGGCGGTTGTGGGCGGCCACCGGGGGAGACTGGTACGTCCAGGCGCCGGCGGCCGGTGTACCGTCGCCGAGCACGGCGTGCACGTCGCGGCCGAGCTCACCGTCGGTGGCGTGGTGGGATGAACTGGGAGTTTCGGTGTAAACACACCCGCTCGCCAAATGGGGCAAGCGAGAGGCGCCTGACCGACGAAAGCCCAGGTCAGGCGCCTCTTCTCGTGCCGCTAGAAGAAGCCGAGCTTCTTCGGCGAGTACGCCACCAGGAGGTTCTTCGTCTGCTGGTGGTACACGACGCGTGGCCCCCTTGACCTGCGGACATGGCCGCTCGTGGCGGTCGAATCGCTTTCGTGGACCGGGAATGGTCCGGATGGCGCTCGGGGTGCTTCGGCGGCGAGCCCGTGGCGTTCTCCCGCATCTCCTGCCGTGAGTAGAAGCGGGACGAGGGTGAGGGGTGGGAGGGGGCTTTCGGTCTCAGAGCCAGCCGCGACGGCTCGCCTGGACGCCGAGTTGGAAGCGTGTTCGTGCGCCCAGCAGCTCCTGGAGGCGGGTGATGCGGCGGCCGACCGTCCTTTCGCTGACGCCGAGTTCGCGGGCGATCGACTCGTCGGTCAGACCACCGCTGAGACAGGTGAGGAGCTGTCGGGTCTCGGCGGTGGGAGCCGCGCGGTGGTCGTCGGTCGTGTCGACGGCGTTGGGCAGCGGGACGGCGATCTGCCAGTACGAGTCGAAGACACCGATCAGCGCGTCGAGGAGGTCCGACCGCCGCACGACGATGTGGTGACGGCGGTCCCAGTCGCGTGCCGGGGGAGCCACCAGGGCGAAGCGGTCGTCGCAGATGCCCATGTTCAGAGGGACCTCTGTGAAGACACGCGCTTGTTCACCGAGGCCGATGGAGGTCTGGACGGCCTCCCGGGCGAGCCTGTCCCGCAGGACCTGGGACCCGTACACGACCGAGGTCCTGACGCCGCGGGACAGTGCCTCCTCGCAGCCCGGTGCCAGTTTGTTGGGGCGTGCCGACCGGCCGGTGTAGCCGATGGTGAGGGCGCGGATCTGTTCGGTAGCCTCGTCGTACAGCCGTCGGCCGATCGCGGTGCGGGCGGCCTCCGTGCGGATGATCTCGATGTAGCCGGCGCCCTGGGCGTGATGGTCGTGCCAGAACCGGGTCAGCTCCTCGACACCGTCGCGCAACGTGGCGAGCTCCTTGGCCCGGCTCTCCACCAGGGCGTCGAGCGCGGCACGCGGAGATTGTGCCACGAGCCTCGCGCCGTCCGGGTCCACCAGGCCGAGGCCGGTGAGTTCGACGACAGCCGCGCTCATGGCGTGCCCGCTCACACGCAGGACGCCCGCGAGTTCGGCCGGCGCCGTCGGGCCGCGCTCGACGAGGGAGAGATAGACGTCCTCGGCAGTCGCACTGATGCCAATGCCTTGAAGTGAATACACGTTCAAACTATTGCACGAGCCGCGCGGGAGTCGGTGGGGTCCTTCATGGGCGAGGCCTGTCCTCTTTCCGCCATGCCGGAATCCGACACCACGAACGCTTCGGTTTCATGCCGGTTCCCCGCACACTCTGCGTACGGCACGACTGATCGCCCGCGCCTCATGCCACTTGAACATTTCCCGACATGAGGCTTCCTGTGAGAGCGGCGTCGTGCGACTTCGCGTGCCCGCGTCCCATACGGCGTCCGTTTGTGCGGCCCGGTGCCCGCTGCTGCCCGGTGATCGACGTCAGGCGACCTTGGATCGCCAACTCCCTTTCCAGGAAAACCTGTTGCGAACGTTCATGTTGACTACTGGGTCATTGTGTTCGACCATGTGCGAAGTTGGTCCGTTGTCGGGGCGCTTCCGCCGACGGGACAAGCGTCGCCTCCCGGACTCGGAAAGCGCGTGCAGGGATGACACGAGCCTTTTGATTTCGCGTGAGTTCGGCGATGTGTTGCCGTTCGCGCACCGCCGCGCGTTTCTCGAGCCGTCTCTCAAGGAGTAATTCCATGTCCACTCATCGCAGTCGCCGACGTGCCGCAGCCGTCGCTCTGGGAACGGTCGTCACCCTGGCGCTCGGGGCGTGTTCCAGTGGCCAGGACACCGTGAAGCCGGGCGGCGACGACACCGCGAAGGTCGAGGGGAAGATCTCCCTGACGTATCTGCAGAAGCAGGGCGACCAGGAGTACTTCATCGGTGAGGCCGCGGGGGCCAAGGCGAAGGCCCAGGAGCTCGGCATCGACCTGAGAGTGGTCAACCTGGGCAACGACGCCAACAAGACGATCAGTGAGGTGCAGTCCGCCATCGCGCAGAAGACGAACGGCCTGATCGTCGTCGTCCCGGACCCCGCGGTGGGCCCCCAGCTCGCCCAGACCGCCAAGGACGGAAAGGTCGCGCTGCTCACCTCCGACGACCAGATCTGCACGACCGGCCCGGACCCGTCCGCCTGTGCTCCCGAGGCCCTGGTGCCGCGCATCGGGTTCAGCGGCGCCCAGATGGGTGGCGAGGTCGGCAAGCGCGCCGCCGAGGAGTTCAAGAAGGCCGGCTGGAACGCCGCCGACACCCGTACCGTCTCCGCCTGGAAGCAGGACGTCACCGTCTGCACCGACCGGGTGAAGGCCGCCGAGAAGGCCTTCAAGGACGGCGCGGGCGCGGACGTGAAGAACATCGCGGTCCCGACGGACAACACGCCGACCGGTGCCCAGGACAAGATCGCGGCGACCGTCACCGCCGACCCCGGCGTGAAGCACTGGATCGTGTGGGGCTGCAACGACGAGAACGTCCAGGGTGGCGTCACCGCCCTGGAGAACGCCGGCTTCAAGGCGTCCGACGTCATCGGCGTCGGCCTCGGCGCCTACCTGGCCTGCAAGAACTGGAGCTCGGGCAAGCCGTCCGGGATGAAGGCCGCCCTGTTCATCAACGGGGCCGACGTCGGCGCCCTGGCTGTGCAGACCATGTACGACAGGCTCAAGAACGGCAAGGGGTTCCCGAAGGAGGCGTTCGCGCCGACCAAGATGGTGGACGCCGCCGACTGGGAGGCCTCCGGGGTCACGTGCGGCTGACCCGGCGCCTCGCGCCGACGGGCTGACCAGACGCTCCGCGTCCGTCCGGCGCGGCCGTGCACCGTGACCGCCGCGCCGGAGTCGTGCCCTCGTACCGCTGCCGCCCGGCTGCGCTGTCCCGGGCAGCCCCAGCCACCCCTGTCGACACCGCTGCCAGCCTGTGAGGCCCCCATGAACCAACCCGGCGCCGAACCACCGGAGCCCACCCCGCCGCTCGACCGCCCCGGCGCGGTGATCACCGTCCAGAACATCGTCAAGCGCTTCGGGACCGTCCAGGCGCTCGATGGCGTCACGCTCGACTTCCCCGCGGGACAGGTCACCGCACTGATGGGGGAGAACGGCGCGGGCAAGTCGACCCTGCTCAAGATCCTCACCGGCGACCACCAGCCCACCGAGGGTCGGGTCCTGCTCGACGGTGAGCCCGTCGCGTTCGCCGCCCCGCAGGACGCCATCAGGGCCGGCATCCGGATCATCCCGCAGGAACCGGAGATCATCCCGCACGTCTCGGTGGCGGAGAACGTCTACGCGGGCTCCCTGCCCCGCAAGCGCGGACGCGTCCTCGACCGTGCGGAGCTGAGGCGCCGCGTCGCGGCCGACCTCGCCCGGCTGGGCTTCGACAAGGTCATCGACCCCGGCGCACTCGGCTCGGAGCTCACCGCGGCCCAGCGTCAGCTGGTCGAGATCCTGCGCGCACTGACCGGTGATGCCAAGATCATCGCCTTCGACGAGCCCACCTCCTCGCTGTCCGAGCACGAGGTGGAGGCGCTCTTCGCGCTCATCGGCCGCCTCCGCGCCCAGGGCATCGCCGTCATCTACGTCTCGCACCGGATGAAGGAGATCTTCCGGCTCGCCGACCGGGTCGCGGTCCTGCGCGACGGCACGGTGGCCGGGGTGCTGGACGCCACGGCGACGAACGAGGAGGAGGTCGTCCGGCTCATGGTGGGCCGCGACCTGTCCTCGCTCTTCGTCCGCCAGGACGTCGCCCGGGACGAGGTCGTCCTCGAACTGCACGACGTCACCACCGACGACGTGACCGGCGTCAACCTGCGGATCCGGGCCGGTGAGGTCGTCGCCCTCGCCGGACTCATCGGCGCCGGCCGCTCGGAACTGGCCGGCGCGATCGCCGGAGACCTCCCGATCCGCTCCGGCAGCATCAGCATGAACGGCCGGCGTCTCTCCCTGCGCAACCCGAAGGACGCCATCAGGGCCGGTATCGGGCTCGCCCCCGAGGAACGCAAGGCCCAGGCACTGTTCCTCCAGCGGTCCGTCCGGGACAACACCTCACTCGTCAGCCTCGAACGGCTGCGCCGTCTGAGGTTCGTGAGAAGAGGTCAGGAAAGCGCCGTCGCACAGGAGTACACCGACCGGCTGCGGGTCCGCACGCCCTCCATCGAGCACGAGACCGGGAAGCTCTCCGGAGGAAACCAGCAGAAGGTGGTCCTGGCCCGCTGGCTGGCCCGCACACCCCGGCTGCTGATCCTCGACGAGCCCACGCGTGGCATCGACATCGGAGCCAAGGCCGAGATCTACCAGATCATCGCGGACCTCGCCCGCAGCGGCGTCGCCCTCCTGGTGATCTCCTCCGAACTCCCCGAGGTGCTCGGCCTCGCGGACCGTGTCGCCGTCATGCAGAACGGCCGGATCACCGGCGAACTGAGCCGGGCAGAGGCCACCGAGGAGGCCATCCTCAGCCTCGCCATGGCCGACGACCTCAGCACCCCCGCCCTCATGCCTGGAGCACTCCGATGACCGACACCACCGTCTCCCCCGCCCCGGACCGGACGGAGGGCGATCCGGCACCGGCACCGGCAGCGCCCGGCCGGCGGTTCCGGATCACCGCGGTCGGCGGGCAGAACCTCAGCCTGATCGGCGCCCTCGTCGTCGTGCTCGCGCTGTTCGGCTCGCTCAACGACAACTACCTCAGCTGGTCGAACATGCAGGTCATCGGCGAGGCCGCGACCCTCGTCGGGCTGCTCGCCGTCGTCCAGACCGTCGTCATCATCTGCGGCGCGCTGGACATCTCCGTCGGCTCCCAGGCCGGACTCGCCTCCGTCGTCAGCGCCATGGTCTTCACCTCCACGGGCTCCAGCGCCGTTGTCGGCATCGCCGCGGCCCTCGGCGTCGGCGTGCTCGCCGGCGTACTGAACGGTGTGATCATCGTGTACGGGCGGGTCAACCCGACCATCGCGACGCTCGCCGGACTCGCCGCGTACAAGGGCATCGCGCAGCTCGTCTCGGACGGCCGCGCGCAGGGCTACGTCCTCAACGACAGCGTCTTCGTCTTCCTCGGCCGCGGGAAGATCGCCGGACTGCCGGTGATGATCTGGATCCTGGCCGTCGTCGCGCTCGCGGTCCACGTCCTCCTCACCTACACGGACATCGGCCGCAACCTCTACGCCATCGGCGGCAACGACACCGCGGCCCGCCTCGCCGGCATCTCCATCAACAAGTACCTCATCGCCGCCTACTCCCTGTGCGGCGTGGTCGCGGCCGTCGCCGGCGTCCTGCTCACCGCACGCACCGGATCGGGACAGCCCGTGTCCGGCAGTGAAGGCCTGGAACTCAAGGCCATCACCGCCGCCGCACTGGGCGGCTGCGCCCTCAAGGGCGGCAAGGGCGGCATCGGCGGCACCCTCCTGGCGGTCGCCCTGCTCGGCGCCCTCGAGAACGGGCTCACCGTCCAGGGCATCAACACCTTCTGGCAGAACGTCGCCCAGGGCGCGCTCCTGGTCATCGCCGTCGTCATCCAGCAGCGCCGAAACAAGGAACGCCGCATCGGCCTCCCCACCTGAGGTGACCGCGACCCGGCAGGAACCCCCCCGTCTCACAAGGAGTGGAGATTTGACGCGCAGACGCACCTTTCTCATGGCAGGAACCGCCGTCGTGGCGGGAGTGGTGGCCGGCCCGCTGGGCTCCGCGACCACGGCGGCGGCCTCCGGGACCGTCGACGGAGCGGGAGCGGGGGCCCCGGCAGACGCTCTGCCGCAGCCCACGGTCACCCTGACACCCGTGCCCGACACCGTCGCGGGGGTGCGCGAGCCGGTGATCAGCCTCAACGGCAGCTGGTCGATCTTCACCGAGCCGCCCGCGGAGTTCTGGCGCGACGACGTCGACACCTCGGGCTGGCCGCGGGTCGAGGTGCCCGGAGAGCCCGCCATGCAGGGCGTGGACGTGCCGCAGGACAAGGAGTTCGCGTACCGGACCAAGGTCCCGGTGCCCGCCGACTTCGCCGGGCAGCGGATCGTCCTGCGCTTCGACGGGGTGTACAGCGACGCCCGGCTCTGGGTGAACGGGGCCCACGTCCGCGACCACCGCGGCGGATTCACGAGCTGGCAGGCGGACATCACCGACCACGTCACCCCGGGTGCGGAGGCGTGGGTCACCGTCGGCGTCACCGACCGCTGGCAGGACCTGTCGTACGAGACCTTTTACGCCCGCCACCGCATCGGCGGCATCCTCGGCGACGTACGGCTGATCGCCCTGCCGCCGGGACATCTGTCGAGCGTCCACGTGTCCACGACCTTCGACACCCGGTACCGCGACGCGGTCCTCGGCCTCCGGCTGACCCCGGCGGGCGCCGGCGCACTGCCGGTGCGGCTGGTCCTGCGGGACCCCGCGGGAGCCGAGGTGCTCAGCCGCTCCCTCGCCCCCGGCGGACCCGCGCAGTACGACATCGCCGTCACTGCCCCGCTCAAGTGGGACGCCGAGCACCCGAACCTCTACACCCTGGAACTGACGGCGGGGCCCGAGGGCGCCGAGTCCACCGTGACGCGCAGAGTGGGATTCCGGCAGATCAAGGTCGACGGCAAGCGACTGCTCGTCAACGGCCGGGAGGTCAAGCTGCGCGGTGTCGCCCACCACCAGGTCAGCCCGACCATGGGCCGGGGCGCCACCGGCCGCTGGGACGAGCAGGACGTACGCCTGTTCAAGGAAGCCAACGTCAACCTCATCCGCACCTCCCACTACCCGCCCACCGAGGCCCTGCTCGACGCCGCCGACCGGTACGGGATGTACGTGGAGGAGGAGACCGCGGTCTGCTGGGTGAACCAGCAGGGTCACGACGACCTCCTCGACGACCCGGCGTTCAAGCCGGACTGGCTCGGCCAGCTCGCCGAGATGGTGGAGCGGGACCGCAACCACGCCTGCGTCCTGATCTGGTCCATGGGCAACGAGAACATCGGCTGGGGCGCCAACCCGCAGGCCCAGTGGGACTACCTGAAGGCCGCCGACCCCTCGCGGCCCGCCGTCTACAGCCACGCCGAGACGTACTCGACCGGCGCGAGCTACGACATCTTCACCGCCCACTACCCGGACGTGAAGGGCCAGTTGGGCGGCGAGACCGCCAAGCCCTCGCTCTACGACGAGTACGCCCACCTGCCCGCGTACGACGTCGACGACCTGAGGACCGACCCGGGCGTCCGCACCTTCTGGGGCGAGACGATCTCGCGGTTCTGGCCCAAGGTCCACGACACGTACGGGGTCGTCGGCGGCGCGATCTGGGGCGGGGTCGACGAGGTGTTCCCGCTCCCCGGAGAGGTCTCCGGCACCGCCGAATGGGGCCTCGTCGACATCTGGCGGCGGCAGAAGCCGGAGTACTGGCTGGCGAAGAAGGCGTACTCGCCCGTCCGGGTCCCCGACGCGCCGCTGCTCGGGCAGCGGGCCCGTACCCCCCTCACCGTTCCGGTCTCCAACTGGTTCGACTTCACGAACCTGTCGGAGCTGACCGTCCGTTGGCGGGTGGGCGGCGCCCAGGGGACGATGCCCGGCATCGACCTCAAGCCGGGAGCGAGCGGCAAGCTGAGCATCCCGTACCGCTCCTGGACCGAAGGCGAGGTGCTCGCACTCGACTTCTTCGACGACCGGGACCGCCTGGTCGACTCCTATGCCCTGCCCATCGGCCCCGTCGCCGCGCCGGCACTGCCCCGCCCGGCAGGCTCCGCGCCCGCCGTCGAGGAGAGCGACGCGAGCCTCACACTGACCGGTGCCGGCTTCTCCGTCGTCTTCAGCAGGACGACCGGCCTGATCACCCGGGCGGAGTACGGCGGCACGACCGTGCTCACCGACGGCCCGCACCTGCATGTCCGCGGCGGACATCTGCCGCCCTGGACCTTCGGGTCGATCAGCGTGCGCCAGAAGGACGCGGGCACCACCGTCGTCACGATCTCGGGCAGCCACGGCGCGAGTCCGGTCGTCTTCGACGTCACGGTCGACGGCACCGGACTGCTCACCACGACGTACACCATCGTCAAGGCCCTGCCGGGGCAGCCGGACAGCGGCTACAAGGAACTCGGCGTGCGCTTCGGCGCCCCCGACGGGGCCGACCGCATCGACTGGCGCACCGGTTCCCTCTGGTCGGTGTACCCGGACGACCACATCGGCCGGCCCGTGGGCACCGCGCTCGCGGTGCCGCAGCACGCGGGATCCGTCTACCGGGAACGGCCCGGATGGAGCTGGTCGCAGGACACCCACTCGTACTTCCTCTACGGGAAGGACGACGCCGGCCGGGAGACGAACGACTTCCGCGCCCTGCGCTCCGCCGTCCACACCTTCGCGCTGACCCGCCCGGACGGCACCGGCGTGCGCGTCGAGTCCGACGGGAGCGTCGCGGCCCGGGTCGACCGGACCCCGCCCCGGTGGGTCGACGACAGCGACCCGGGCATCACGTACCAGGGCGCATGGACACATGCGCGGGGTGAGGGGTGGACGCACGATGACTTCGGGGACACCGAGTCCTTCTCGTTCACCGCGGGCGACTGGTGCGAGTTCGGCTTCGACGGCACCGGCGTCGAGTGGCTCGGCGGTCACGGCTCCAACCTCGGCCTGATCGACGTGTTCATCGACGGGCGACTCGACACCACCGTCGACCAGTACGCGCCCGCCAAGCAGTACCAGCAGGTCGTCTACCGCAAGACGGGCCTCGCCGAGGGGCGGCACACCATCCGCCTGGTCGTCACCGGAGAGAAGAACCCCTCTTCCTCAGGCATCCTCCCGCTCGTGGACGCGTTCCAGGCCCTGTCGGCCACCACAGGGGCGGCACGGGCCCTGTTCGTCGACACGCATTGGAACTATCCCGACTTCGGCTACGGGGGCGGCGACTACTACCGGCCCACCGTGCGGGTCGTCGACGGGACGACGGGCGCGGTCTCGCTGCGGCTGGGAACGTTCGCGACGACCTGACACGTGGGCCCTCGGGCAACCCCGAGGGCCCACCCCGACTGTTCCGCACCTTCGCAGTCGATTCCCGGCGCCCGGTGCCACCTCCAGGCGCCCCCACCCAGAAGGAGTCCACATGACCCGGGCACCCGTGCGCCTCCGGCGCACGCTCGCCGCGTTCCTCGGCCTGTCGTTGGGCGTGCTCAGCGGCGGCCTGGCCGCGCCTACGGTCTCGCAGGCCGCGCCCTCGTCCGCGCCCACCCCCTGGTCCGCGCCCACCCCCTCGACCTCGACCTCGATCACGGTCAACGGCACCAAGCCGGGCCTGACCTTCGACGGAGTCGGAGCGATCTCCGGCGGCGGCGGCAACTCCCGTCTCCTGGTCGACTATCCGGAGCCACAGCGCAGCGAGCTGCTCGACTACCTGTACAAGCCCGGCTACGGCGCCTCCCTGCAGCTGCTGAAGCTGGAGATCGGCGGCGACACCAACTCCACCGACGGTGCCGAACCCAGCCACATGCACACGGCCGGCACCGTCGACTGCAACCAGGGCTACGAGTGGTGGATGGCCGAGCAGGCCAAGGCCCGCAACCCGCAGATCAAGCTCGCCGCACTGTCCTGGGGCGCCCCCGGCTGGCTCGGCGGCGGCAACTTCTGGTCCCAGGACACCATCGACTACCTGATGTCCTGGATGGACTGCGCCGACGGCCACGGCCTCACCATCGACTACCTCGGCGGTTGGAACGAACGCGGCTACGACAAGACCTGGTACCGGAACCTCAAGGCCGCGCTGGTCTCCCACGGCTACGGCGCCACCAAGGTCGTCGCCGCGGACAGCGACTGGGGCGTGGCCGACGCCATGGCGCAGGACAAGGCGTTCAAGGACGCCGTCGACGTCGTCGGCGTGCACTACCCGTGCGGGTACCTCGACGCCTACGCCACCTGCCCCAGCACCCCCACCGCACAACGTCTCGGCAAGCCGCTGTGGGCCAGTGAGAACGGCTCCCAGGACGCCGACACCGGCGCGCCCGCCGTGGCGCGGTCGATCAACCGCGGTTACCTCGACGGAAAGATGACCGCCTACTTCAACTGGCCGGTCATCGCCGCCCTCTACCCGAACCTCTTCTTCTCCACCGACGGCATGTCCGTCGCGAACCAGCCCTGGTCGGGCAACTACCACATCGGCAAGACCGCCTGGGTGACCGCGCACACCACGCAGTTCACCCGGCCCGGCTGGCGCTACATCGACTCGGCGGGCGGCTACCTGGGCGGCACGCGCACCAACGGCAGCTACGTGACGCTGAAGTCGACGAACAACACCGACTACAGCACCGTCATCGAGACGATGGATGCCACCAGTGCCCAGACCGCCTCGTTCTCCGTCACCGGCGGCCTGTCCACCGGCCAGGTCCACGTCTGGGACACCGACGTCAAGTCGGACGACTCCTCCCGCTGGTTCGTCCACCAGCAGGACATCACCCCGAGCGGCGGCAAGTACACGCTCACCCTCCAGCCCGGCCACCTCTACACCGTGACCACCACGACCGGCCAGGGCAAGGGCACGGCCGTCTCGCCCGCCCGCAAGGCGCTCGCCCTGCCGTACTCGGACGACTTCGAGACCCGCGCCACCACCACCTCGCCGAAGTACTTCTCCGACATGAACGGCACCTTCCAGTCGGTGTCCTGCGGCGGAGGCCGTACCGGCACCTGCCTGCGGCAGATGGCTCCGATGTCGCCGATCCGGTGGACCGAGGAGCCGTACAACGCCCCGTACACGATCATGGGCGACGGCACCTGGAGCAACTACACCGTCTCCGCCGACACCATGTTCGAGCAGGCGGGCACCGTCGAACTCCTGGGCCGCGTCAACCAGCAGGGCAGGAACAACAACGGCCTGAACGCCTACCACCTGCGGGTCAGCGACACCGGCGCCTGGTCCATCGACAAGAGCGACACCAAGTGGAACTTCACCACCCTGGCGAGCGGCACCACCGGCGCACTCGGCACCGGCAGTTGGCACACCGTCGCGTTCACCCTTGAGGGCTCGGCCCTCACCGCGGTCGTCGACGGCGTCACCGTCGGCAGCGCCACCGACCTCAGCTACACCAACGGCCAGGCCGGCCTCGGCGTCACCGGCTACGTCACCGAACAGTTCGACGACTTCGCCCTGACCCCGGGCACCCCCACCTCGCACGAGGGCCAGGCCGCCTCCGGTCTGGCCGGCAAGTGCGCCGCCGCCGACGCCTCCGGAGCGAGCGGCACCCCGGTCCGCCTGTGGGACTGCGACGGCAGCGTTGCGCAGACCTGGACCTGGTCCAACGGCACCCTGACCCAGGGCGGCAAGTGCCTGGACGTCACCGGCCAGGGGACCGTCGACGGCACGGCCGTGATCCTCTGGGACTGCACGGGCGGCGCCAACCAGCAGTGGGCGCCGCAGCCCGACGGCAGCCTGAAGGGCGTCCAGTCGGGCCGCTGCCTCGACGTCCCCGGAGGTTCGACCACCAACGGCACCGAGCTGGTGATCTGGGACTGCAACGGCGGGGCCAACCAGCGGTGGACGCTCCCGTAGCGACTGCCGGAAGCGGGGGGGGGGGGGGGGGGGGGGGGGGGGGGGGGGGGGGGGGGGGGGGGGGGGGGGGGGGGGGGGGGGGGGGGGGGGGGGGGGGGGGGGGAGGGGG
>NZ_JBVJWR010000022.1:0-9112 GCF_055602235.1 Streptomyces sp. NPDC037410
ACCGCCGCCGCGAACGGAACGATCTTCGCCTCCGCGAGGGCACGCACCGACTCCCGGAGCATGTCGTGCTCCTCCGAGGGCCGATACAGGTCGAAGTCCTTACCCATGATGGAGCTCCCCTAGACGCTTGTGGCACTGAGTACCCTCAGCAAAACACACTCAGTGCCATATACGCCAGAGCGCCCCGACACTGTTCTGTGTCGGGGCGCTCTGATTCCGTGTCGAGGGGCTGGAAGAACCGGTCGGTCGGTTTTCTCAACCCTCGGTTTCCGTGGAGTTCGCCGCGTCTCTGCGGTGCCATTCCGCGTCGTAATCGGCACCGAGCTTCCGTCCGTACTCCTCCGTCAGGCCGAGCCCGGTCAGCAGCGCCGGCGTGCAGATGCTCGGCATGAAGTGCCGGAGCAGCACCGAGACCCGGTGGATCAGGTCTTTGCGGTCGCACAGGATCTGGGACATCGCCTGGACCCCGGAGAAGGCGCCCGAGAACAGCGAGGCCGTGTCCGTCACGTCGACGTGGACGAGCAGCTCGCCGCGCGCCTTCGCGACCATCAGGATCTCCGAGACCTGATCGATCCACGCCTGGAACGGGGCGACCCGGTCGACTCCCGTGGCGCCACTGTCGAGGGCCAGGGCGACGCTCGCCCGCACGAGCGCGTCGCGCTGCAGCCGATGGGCCAGCAGGAACGCCTGGTCCGCGAGCTCCTGGAGCTTGATCGCCTGCGGGGGCAGCGGGATGTCGAGCATCTGCGCGTCGAGCACTCCGAGGGCGAGGTCTTCCTTGGAAGCAAAGTGGAAATAGAGGGCTCCCTTGGTCACCCCCGCCCGCACCAGGATCTCTCCGATGGTCGTGCGCTCATAGCCCCGCTCGGCGAAGACGGCCGCGGCCGACTGCAGGATCGCCTGCCGGGTCTTTATCGCGCGCGCTTGCTGCGCCAAGGCGCCTCCCGCTGTATCGCTGTCTGTGCTCGTGGTGTGACGTGAAGCATTGAAAAGAAAACCGGGCTGTACGTATTCTAATCCGGGCGGACACGCCGCCCTGGGGCGCGGGGATGCTAGGGGGATCCATGGATCAGAACCTTCGAAGAGCGACGCCGACACGCGTCCCCGGGGAGTTCGTTCACCGATCGGATCCCACGGACATCATCCCCACCGGGTGGACCCGGCTGACGGAGAACCGGTTTTCCGTCTCCGCTCGCTGGCTCGCCGCACATCCCTTCTTCTCTCCGGTGGCAGGGGACCGGCACGACCCCGTACTGGTGGCCGAGACGATACGCCAGACGACCATGCTGCTCGCTCATGCCGAATTCGGGGTACCCGTCGAGGATCAGTTCGTCATGTGGGGCCTCCACTACACGGCCGACGCCGAGTCGCTCGCCTTCGAAGGACCCTGCTCCGACATCACCGTCGACGTCATCTGCTCGGACCTCGACATCCGCCGCGGCAGTCTGCGGAACATCCGTACGACCGTGGTGCTGACCCGCGACGGCCGGCACCTCGCCACCGGCGGCGCCCAGGCACGCTGCACCTCCGCCCTCGCCTACCGCAGGATCCGGGGCGAGCGGATGGCCGCGCTCGGCCGTCCCGTCCCGCTGCTCCCGGCCGTCGCGCCGGAGCTGGTCGGCCGTGAGCACGCCGAGGACGTCGTCCTGGCCCCGGGGACCCGCCCCGGCCAGTGGCAGCTGCGCGTCAACACCGGCCACTCCACCCTCTTCCGGCGCCCGAACGACCACGTGCCCGGGATGCTGCTCCTCGAAGCCGCCCGGCAGTCGGCGACGGCGACCCTGGGCAGCAGGGCGTACCTCCCGACCGACATGGACGTGTCGTTCTCGCGGTACGCCGAACTCGACATCCCCTGCTGGATCGAGACCGAGATCCTGCCCGGCTCCGACCCCGGGACGGCCACCGTCCGGGTCACCGGCCTGCAGGACGGAGAGCCCGTCTTCCTCTGCGCGCTCTCCGCCCCGTCCCGGGACCTCGCGGTGGCCGGAGCCGGTCTCGACACCTGCCTGACGGGCTGAGCAGCACCGCAACGGAACAGAACAGAACGGAACCATGGGGCCTCGCATACTGATCACCGGCGCGACCGGATTCATCGGCGGCCGGGTGGCGGCGACCGCCGCGGCCTCGGCCGGACCGGCGCGCGTACGGCTGCTCGCCCGCCGCCCGCTCACCCGTCCGGCGGCCCCGGGTGTCGAGGTCGTCCCCGGCGACCTCCGCGACCCCGACTCGCTGCGCCGCGCCTGCGAGGGGACCGACGTCCTGATCCACTGCGCCTCGGCGATCGGCGCGGACGAGGACCTGGCCCGCGCCGTCAACGACGAGGGGACCCGGGCCCTGGTCGACGCGGCCGTACGCGCCGGGGTGACCCGGATCGTCTCCCTGAGCACCGCCTCCGTCCACGGCCGCGGCCCCTTCCGCGCGGCGGCGCCCGGCACCCTGCCGCTCGCCCCGGGCTCGGCGACCAGCCGCACCCGGGCGGCGGGGGAGCGGTACGTCCTGGACGCGGGCGGGACCGTGCTGCGCCCCCACCTCGTGTACGGCACGGGGGACCGGCAGCTGATGTCCGGCATCGTCCGGCTGCTCGCCGCCCTGCCGGGCCCGCTCGACGGGGGCTCCTCGCTGCATTCCCTGATCGACGTGGACAGCCTGGCGGGGGCCCTGCTCGGCGCGGCGCTCTCCCCGGGGACGCGGCCGGGCGCCCACTACGTCAACCACCCGGAGCCGGTGCCGGTGGCGGAACTGCTCGCGGCCGCCGAGACGCTCCTCGACGGGCGGGCCGGGACCCGGGGGCCCGCGGTGGACATCGCCGAGGCCCGGGAGCTCCTCGCGGACCTCCCCTTCGCACAGCACCACCTCGCGATGCTCGCCACCGACCACTGGTTCGAGGACGAGCGCCCCTGGCGGGAGTGGGGCCGGGAGCCGGGGCCGGGCTTCGCCGCGACGATCGCGCACCACCTGCCGTGGTACCGGGCCCACGTGGACGTCTCGGGCGGCTACAGGCACTGACCGGTCCCGACCCTCAGGCGACGGGCGCGGGGGCGAGGCCGGGCACGGCCGGGCTGCCCGCGGGTTCGAGTCCGGCGAGCGACCCCGGGTCCGCCACCATCGGCAGCAGCGTGCGCCACAGGCTCGTGACGGAGCGGGGCGAGAGCCACTCGTCGTTGTCTCGGCAGAGGGCCTCCAGGCCGATCGTGGCGGCCACGATCATGCGGGCGAGGTCCTGCTGACGCCCGATGCCGGCGGCGAGCAGGCCCTCGTCGGCCGCCTCCGCGAGCCGCTGCTGCACACAGCTCTGCCATTCCTGGCGCAGATTGAGCTCCGTACGGGAGTCGTCGGCGCAGCTCAGCCGGAACCCGGCGCGGACGACGACGTCGTCGCGGAGCAGCCTGGCCAGGGCGTGCGAGGTGTCGGCCAGGTTCTGCAGGGCGTTCGACCGTCGTCCGTAGACGATCCGGGCGGTCCGGCGCAGGGTGGCGCAGGCCTCGTCCTCGACGGCGAAGGCGATCGCCGCCTTGTTCTCGAAGTGGAAGTGGAGCGCCCCGGGGCTCACGCCCGCGCCCGAACTGATCGCGGACAGGGTGGCCAGGGCGTAGCCGTTCCGCTCGAACTCCCTGGCCGCCGAACGGATCAGCGCGTCACGGGTCCGTGTGGCCCGCTCTTGTTTGGTCACCCCTGGCCCCCGTAGCCCCGTGCCGACGTCAAACCGACTGAGCGGTATTGTACGGGGCTTTGGTATGCCTTGGTGTGCGTTCAGGACGCTTCGGTGAACGCGACTCCCGGACGCCTCGGGTGGGTGAGGACCACGACCGCGCCGGCGAGCAGCACCACGTTCTTGACGACGAACTCGCCCACCAGCGTGAGCAGCAGCGGGTTGGCGTGGGCGAAGGCGACCGCCGGGGTGAGGACGAGTACCGCGAAGGTGCCGCAGAGGTGGGCGGTGAGCACCGGGAGCGCGGCGGCGCGGGCGCGGCCCGACACCAGCCAGACGCCGAGGGCCACCTCCGCCCAGCCGAGCGCGGGCACGAACCAGCCTCCGGCGGGGAACGGCAGGACGGCGACGACGAGCGCGGCCGCCGGGCTCAGCCCGATGACCTTGAGCACGCCGAACCACACGAACACCCCGCCGAGGCCGGCCCGGAGCATGCCGAGGCCGTAGCGGTGGAGCCGTGGCGCGAGCCGGTCGAAGGCGCCGGTGCGGGGCGGCGGTGGCGGCGGCGGAGCGGTGGTCGTGACGGGAGGCGAGAGTTCGGAGGAAACGGTCATGGGCGGGCATCTCCAACACGAGTCGACGCGGGGCCGGGCGGGGCGGATCGAGGCCGGACGGGCGAGCCGGGCGGGGCGGATCGAGGCCGGACGGGCGAGCCGGACAGGGCGGTTCGAGGCCGGACGGGGGAGCCGGACAGGGCGGTTCGAGGCCCGGGCGGGGGCCGGGCGGGGCGGGCGGACCGATCGGATCACGCCGGAATCGCGGCCGGAGGGGTGGACGCCGTGGACCCACGCTAACGAGCTTCCGAGGCCCCCGGCGACGCCCATCGCTTCCTTGCATGCCCGCGATGGAAGAAGTCGATCGGCCGTTGCCGGGACCGATCACATCTCGCCAGCCTGAGGACTGTTCGAGTGTGCGATCGATCGAACCGAGTCCGTCCGCTCCCGGCCGTCTGCGAAGGAATCCCCGGATGACCCACCGTCCCGCCACCCCCGCCCGCACCCCGCTCACCCGGCGCCGGGTGCTCACCACGACCGCCGCCGCGGCCGGCGCGTTCGCCCTGACCGGCACGGCCGCCCGGGCCGTTCCCACCAGCTTCGAGGCCGAGACCCGCACCGGCCGCCGCGCCCCCGGCGCCGTCGCCGACCCCAGCGTCGTCATCCGCTGGAACCAGGCCGCGATGGACGCGATCCTCGGCCGCTACCACGCCGCCGGCAACCGCTTCGGCCCCGCCACCGTGAACGCCCGCGCCCTCGCGATCGTCCACAACGCCATCTACGACGCCTGGGCGTGTTACGACCGCCACGCCGTCGGCACCCGCTTCGGCGGCTCCCTGCGCCGCCCCCGCGCCGAGCGGACCCTCGACAACAAGAACGAGGCCATCAACTACGCGGCGCACCTCGCCCTGCTCGACCTGTACCCCGAGTACAAGGTCGCCATCGACTCGATGCTCACCAGCCTCGGCGGCGACCCCGAGCTCACCGACCCCCGCCCGTACAGCCCCGCGTGGATCGGTCTCCGCACCGCCCGCGCCGTGATCGAGTACCGGCACGCCGACGGCGCCAACCAGCTCGGCACCCCCGCGTACTCCGACACCACCGGCTACCAGCCGCGCAACAGCCCGCAGATCGCCGGCGCCTTCGACCCGGCCACGGTCACGGACCCGGCGCACTGGACCCCGCTGATCGTGAACGGCAAGACGCAGAAGTACCTCACCCCGCAGTTCGCGGTGATGCAGCCCTTCGCGCTGAGCCGCCCCGACCAGTTCACGGTCCCCGCCCCGCCCGCGTACCCCTCCGTCCGCATGACGGCCGCCATCGAGGAACTCCTCGACATCAGCGCCAACCTGACGGACGAGCACAAGGCGATAGCCGAGTTCTGGCTCAACGACGACGTCACCCCGCCCGGCGCGCAGCAGATCTGGGGACGGTACGTCTCCGCCCGCGACGGGCACGGCGTCGACGAGGACGCCAAGCTCTTCTTCGGCCTCAACATGGCCGAGTGCGACGCCGCCATCGGCTCCTGGGCGGTCAAGGCCCAGTACAACTTCGCGCGTCCCTCCACCCTCGTCCCGTACGACCGGCGCGGGCAGCAGATCCGCTCCTGGGGCGGCCCCGGGCAGGGCACCGTCACCATGGACGGCGTGAACTGGCAGGCGTACGTGGCCGTTCCGCCGTTCCCGTCCACCGTCTCCGGACACAGCACCTTCTCCGGCGCCGCCTCCGAGTTCCTCCGCCGCTTCACCGGCTCGGACTCCTTCGGCGACTCGTACCGCTTCAAGGCGGGCGCCTCCACCGTCGAGCCCGGCCTCACCCCGCGCACCGACGTCGTCCTGCACTGGTCCACCTTCAGCGAGGCCGCCCACCAGGCCGGCATCTCCCGCGTGTACGGCGGCATGCACTGGAGCTTCGACAACGAGCCCGGCATCGAGATGGGCCACCGCATCGGCGAGGTCGTCCACCGCAAGGCCATGCGCTACTTCAACGGCTCCCACCGCTGAGCCGGCCGCCGTCGATCCGCCCCCGCCCGTCGCACGAGGAGTACACCGTGAGCAACCAGACCCAGACCCCCGCGGGTGCGGCGGCCCCGCCCGCCCCGAGCCGATGGGCGGGCGGCGCCCCGCCCTTCCCCGGCCCCCGCCCCGCCGTGCTCGGCAGCCTCGCCACCGTCGTGTCGCTGCTGATCCTCGTGGCGCTCGGCGAGGCCACCGGCCACGTCCTGATGATCGCCCCGCTCGCCGCCACCGCGATGATCGTCTGCAGCACCCCTGCCCTGCCCCCGGCCCAGCCCCGGGGCGTCCTCCTCGGCCAGCTCGGCTCCGGCGCCCTCGGCCTCGTCGCGGTCGCCGTCCTCGGCCACTCCCTCTGGGTGGCCGCCCTCGCCGCCGGCCTCAGCGTCGGACTGATGCTGCTGCTGCGGGCCGTCCACGCACCCGCCGCCGCCACCGCCGTCCTCGCCGTCCTCCAGGACCCCGCGCCGCTGCGCTTCCTCGTCCTGCTGGCCGTCGGCAGCGCCCTGCTCGTCCTGGTGGGCCTCGTCGCCTCGCGGCTCGGCGCGATCGGCAAGTACCCGTCGTACTGGTGGTGACCCCCACCCCCCTCCCGCCCACACCCTCAACGGAGCCACCATGAACCGAGACGGACTGCTCGTCAGCTGCGAGCAGCTCATGGAGCAGCTGCGCAACCCGACGACCGGGGACGAGCGCACGGTCCTCGTCGAGATCACCGACGGCGGCGGCTCGGGGGGCCGGATCCCCGGATCCGTCCGCCTCGACTGGACCCGCGACCTCCAGGACCCGGTACGCCGGGACCTCATCGGCCCCGAGGCCTTCGCCGCGCTCCTCGGCCGGCACGGCATCACCCCCGATCACACCGTGGTCTTCCTCAGCGGCAACAACAACTGGTGGGCCGCCGCCGGATACTGGCAGTTCCGGCTGTACGGCCACCGGGAGCTGCGGCTCCTCGACGGCGGCCGGGCCCGCTGGGAGGTGCTCGGCGGCCCCCTCACCGGGGACCTCCCCGAGCGCGCGCCCGTCAGCTACCCCGTACCCGCCGTCGACGAGACCGTCCGCGCCCGCCGCGAGGACATGCTCGACCACATCGGCCGTCACCAACTCCTCGACGTGCGCTCCCTGGAGGAGTACCTGGGGCAGAGCAACACCCCGCCCGGCGTCCCCGAGGACCTCGGCGTGCGGTGCGGGCACGCGCTCTCCGCCGAACACATCCCGTGGAACACCGCCGTCCGCGCCGACGGCACCTTCCGCGGCCGGGACGAACTGGCCGCCGCCTACGCGGCCGTCCGCAGCGACGCCCCCACCGTCCTGTACTGCCGGGTCGGCTGGCGCTCCGCCCACAGCTGGTTCGTCCTCAGCGAGCTCCTCGGGCTCCCCGACGTCCGCAACTACGACGGCGCCTGGCGCGAGTTCGGCTCGCTCATCGGCGCCCCCATCGTCAACGGCCCCAAGCCCTGGGGCCCCGACGGCATCCCGTCCCTCGTCGCCCAGCGCGCCCCGGAGGTCCCCGCCCATGCCTGACGTCACCGTCTTCCGCGATGTGCTCCGCAACGGCTTCGACCAGACCGAACTGCCCTGGGTGCCCTGGACCGAACCCGGCCGCGCCGGCGTCGAGTACGTCGTGCTGTGGGGCCCCGACCCCGCCCAGGACCGGGACTCCGCCTCCCTGCTGCTGCGCTTCCCGCCCGGCGCGCACGGCGACTTCCACGAGCACCTCGGCCACGAGCTGATGCTCGTCCTCGACGGCACCCTCGACCACAGCGACGGGCGCCGCTTCCACCGCGGCGACCTCGTCGTCGAGGAGCCCGGCACCCGCCACCAGATGTCCAGCGCCGAGGGCTGCACCGTCCTCGCCGTCCGCGCCCGCCCCGCCGCCGCCCGCACACCGAAGCCGGGCGAGATCACCACGGGCGTCGGCGCCGCCGCCTGACCCACTCGAACACCCCGAGGCCGCCGGGCGCTTCACACAGGCCCGGCGGCCGTTCCATACCCGCGCCCGCCCGTCCCCCGCCCCTTCCGGAGAGAGACGCCATGACACCGTCCGCACGGCCTCAGTCCCTGCGCAGTCCCCAGCCCTCCCGCCGGGTCCTGCTCACCACCGGTTCCTCCGACGCCCACACCTGGAACCTGGTCCACCTCCAGCTCCTCCTGGAGGAGCACGGGCACTCCGTGCTCAACCTCGGCCCCTGTGTCCCCGAGCAGCTGCTCGTCGACACCGTCGCGATGACCGCCCCCGACCTCGTCGTCTTCTCCTCCGTCAACGGCCACGGCCACCAGGACGGCCTGCGCGCCGCCCGCGCCCTGCGCGCCGACGACCGGACCCGCTCCGTGCCGATGGTCATCGGCGGGCTCCTCGGCATCTCCCCGGAGGGCGCCTCCACCCGTACCGCCGAACTCCTCGACGCCGGATACGACGCGGTGTACCCGGACGGGACCCCGCCCACGGCGCTGCTCCGCCGGCTCGCCGGCCGCGACGGCGCGTGTAGAGGGAGGGCAGCGGCGTGACCGTCCTCGCCCCGCCCCCGACGCGGCCCCCGACACCGCCCCCGATCGCCCCCGGAGACCTCGGCGCCTTCGTCCAACAGTCCGCCGACGCCGGAGAACTGGTCGTCCAGCCCCGCATGGGCATGGCGGGACCCGGGGACATGGCCCGCGGAGTCGCCGCCGTCGCCGCCCTGCCCGAACGGACCGTCGCCACCCTCACCATCGATAGCTACACCCGCGTCGGCGACCACGCCGCCGCCACCGCCGCTCTCCGCGCCGGCCGCCCCCTCAACGGCTTCCCGCTCGTCAGCCACGGCCCGAGGACCGGCGCGAAGGTCGCCGCCGCGGCCGGCCGCGGCACCCCCGTCCAGGTCCGGTACGGGTCCCCAAAACCGATGGGCACCTTCCTC
>NZ_JBVJWR010000022.1:9122-125069 GCF_055602235.1 Streptomyces sp. NPDC037410
TCCGCCGCCTTCCACCCCGCAACCCACCGCCCGACCCCCCCCCCCCCCTTCCCCCCCCCCCCCCCCCCCCCCACCCCCGTCCAGGTCCGGCACGGCTCCGCAGACCCGATGGCCATCTTCCGCACCATGACCGCCGCCGGGCTCGCCGCCACCGAGGGCGGCCCCGTCTCGTACTGCCTGCCCTACGGCCGCACCCCGCTCGCCGAATCCGTCGCCGCCTGGCGCGACTCCGTCCAGTTCCTCACGGAGGAGAGCCGCGCGCACGGCCGCCGGGCCCACCTCGAATCCTTCGGCGGCTGCCTGCTCGGCCAGCTCTGCCCGCCCTCGCTGCTCGTCGCCGTCTCCGTCCTCGAATGCCTCTTCTTCGTGGCCAACGGCGCGACCAGCGTCTCCCTCAGCCACACCCAGCAGACCCACCCCGGCCAGGACGCGGGAGCCCTCACCGCGCTGCGGAGACTCGCCGACGAGTTCCTGCCGCCGGCCGTCGACCGGCACATCGTGCTCTACACCTACATGGGCGTGTACCCGAAGACCGTGCAGGGCGCCCGGCTGCTGCTGCGCCGCAGCGCCGAACTCGCCGTACGCGGCGGGGCGCAGCGCCTCATCGTGA
Source organism: Streptomyces sp. NPDC037410 (assembly GCF_055602235.1). Taxonomy (NCBI): domain Bacteria; kingdom Bacillati; phylum Actinomycetota; class Actinomycetes; order Kitasatosporales; family Streptomycetaceae; genus Streptomyces; species Streptomyces sp. NPDC037410. The sequence continues at coordinate 9,733 of NZ_JBVJWR010000022.1, forward strand.
AGACCGAGACCGAGGCGCACCGGATCCCCACCGTCCACGAGAACCTGACCGCCCTGCGGATCGCCGCCGAAGCGGCCCGCGGCGCCCACGGCACCCGCCTCGTCGGCGGGACCGACGCCGGGACCGACGCCGAGGACATCCACGCCGAGGCCCGCACCCTGGTCACCACCGTCCTCGCGCTCTCCGACGACCTCGGCACCGCCCTCCTGAAGGCCTTCGACCGCGGCCTGCTCGACGTGCCGTTCTGCCTGCACCCGGACAACCGGGGCGCCGTCCGGTCCACCGTCGCGCCCGACGGGCGCCTGCGGTGGACCGACCTGGGCGGGCTGCCGCTGCTCACCACCAGCAGGAGGACCGTTCCGATGACCTCACGACAGCTCTCCGGCATGCTCGGCCGCGTCGCCCGCGAGCACGACCGGCTGGGCGAGACCCATCCGACGCCCGACCCGGCGCCCCCGGCCACCCCGCCGCCGACGACCGCACCCCTGCGGGTCGCGTTCGCCGGCATGGGCCCGCGCGGCCTCTCCGTACTGGAACGGCTCGCCGCCCGCTGCGCCTCGGAGCGGCCCGCGCGGCCCGTGGAGGTGTTCGCCGTCGACCCGTACGAGGCGGGGGCCGGGCGGATCTGGCGTACGGACCAGTCGCCCTGGTTCCTGATGAACACCCCCGCCCAGGAGGTCACCATGTTCTCCGGGCCCGCCGACGACGGACCCCACCGGCCCGGCGCCGGACCCACGCTCGGGGCCTGGTGGGCGCAGGAGGACCCGGTGGCCGCCGAGCCCGACGGCTACGCGCCCCGCGCCGTCTACGGCCGCTACCTGACGTACGTCATGGCGCGCATCGAGGCCACCCTGCCGTCCTGGCTCACCGTCCACCGGGTCCCCGCCCGGGTGATCTGCGCGGACCGGACGCGCGAGGAGGACGGGCCGGACGCCGGAGCGCACCGGCTGCGGCTCGACACCGGCGACGTCCTCACCGTCGACCGGCTCGTCCTCGCCACCGGACACCCCCTGACCGAACTCGACCCGGAGCAGCGCGCCTGGCAGCGGTTCGCCCGCGAGCACAGCACCCCCGCGCGGCCCGTGCGGTACGTGGCCGGCGGCTCCGCGAGCGAGATGCCCCTCTGCCACATCGCGGCGGGCGCGACCGTGGGCGTCCTCGGCATGGGCCTCACCTTCTACGACGTCCTCACCGAGCTCACCCTCGGGCGCGGCGGCACGTTCACCGAGGGCGAGGACGGACTGCTCTACCTGCCGAGCGGCAAGGAGCCCCGGATCCTGGCCGGTTCACGCGGGGGAGTGCCGCTGCTCACCCGGGGCGCCAACCAGAAGGGGCCCGAACACCGCTACCGGGCCCGGCTCTTCACCCCCGAGCGGGTGGCCGGGCTCAAGGCGGCCGAGGCGCCGCTCGACTTCGAGCGGACCGTCCTGCCCTGGCTGCTCGCCGAGGTGAACCTGGTGCTCCTCGCCACCCGCATCCGCCGGTTCCACGGCACCGCGGCGGCCGAGGAGTTCACCGAGCGGGCCGTGGCCCTGCTCGCCGACCGCCCCGATCCCCGCCCGCGGCTCCTGGAGCCGCTCGCCGCCGGCTACGGCTACCGGGTCGACCCGCGGCCGCTCACCGGGCTCGACGCGCTCGCCCGCCCGTTCGCCGGCCGGCGCTTCGGCTCCACGGCCGAGTACCACAAGGTGCTCACCGAGTGGCTCCGCGCCGACCTGGCCGAGGCCCGCCGGGGCAACGCCGACGGCCCCCTCAAGGCGGCCGCCGACGTGCTGCGGGACGTCCGGCAGACGATCCGCTCCGCGGTCGACTTCGGCGGGCTCACCCCCGACTCGCACCGCTGGTTCCTCGCCGAGTTCGGCCCGGTCGCCGCGATGGTCTCGACGGGACCGCCGCAGCTGCGCTCGCGGCAGTTCCTCGCCCTGCTCGCCGCCGGGGTCCTCGAACCAGTCGGCCCCGGCGCCCGCTTCGAGGCCGACCCCGTCGAGGGCCGGTTCGCCGTGGAGTCCGCGCAGGTCGAGAACTCCTGGACCGCCCTGGACGTCCTCGTCGACGCCCGGGTGCCGGGCACCGACCTGGCGGCGGACCGGGACCCGCTGATCCGGGGCCTCATGGTCGACGGCGAGATCCGCACGTTCACCAACGCGGCGGAGGGAGCGGGGGAGTTCGCCACCGGCGGCCTCGACTGCACCGACGCGCCGTTCCACCCGGTCCGGGCGGACGGCTCGGTGGACCTCACCACGCACGTGCTCGGCATCCCCAGCGAGCACACCCGCTGGTTCACCCAGGTCGGCAGCGGCCGGCCGGGCCCCTGGGGCTCCTTCACCCGGGACGCCGACGCGATAGCTGAGGCCCTCCTGACGGGTGGCGTCTCATGAGCGCGAGCGCGGCCCGTACGCCCGGGGGTGTCCAGGGTGCCGTCCGTACCCCCGCCCACGAGGAGTACCGGGCCGCCCGCGACCTGCTGCTCCGGCTGCGCGGCGACCGGGAGGCGGCCTGCGCCGCCTTCCGGTGGCCGCGGGCCGAGCACTTCAACTGGGCCCTCGACTGGTTCGACGTGATCGCCGAGGGCAACGACCGGCCGGCCCTCGAACTCCTCGGCCACCCGGACCCGGACGGCTCCGTCCCCGTCGTCGACCGGGTCTCCTTCGCCGAACTCTCCGCACGCTCCGGCGCGTTGGCGACCGCCCTGCGCGAGCTCGGGGTCGCCCGGGGCGACCGCGTCCTCGTCCTGCTCGGTACGCGGACCGAACTCTGGGAGACCCTGCTGGGCTGCGTCAAGCTCGGCGCGGTCGTCGTCCCCGCCTACCAGGACCTCACCCGCGACGAGGCCGCCGACCGGATCACCCGCGGCCGGATCCGGCACGTGATCTGCGCCCCCGAACTCGTGCCGATGCTCGACGAGTTACCGGTGCCGGGGCTCCGGACGGCGCCCGGCGCCGACGGGGCCGGTTCGGGTTCGGGGACGTTGCCCGGCGCCGACCGGCCCGGCTGGTCCCCGTACCCCGACACGCGAAGCCCCGGCCGCCCGCCCTTCGTCCCCGACGGGCCCACCCGCGCCGCCGACCCCTCCTTCTGCTACTTCACCTCCGGGACGACCTCCCTGCCGAAGCTCGTCGAGCACAGTCACGCCGGGTACGGCGTCGGGCACCTCTCCAGCCTGTACTGGAGCGGGCTGCGCCCCGGCGACCGGCACCTCAACCTCTCCGCGCCCGGCTGGGCCAAGCACTCCTGGTCCAGCCTCTTCGTGCCCTGGGCGGCCGAGGCGACCGTCCTCGCACCCCCCGACGGCGGCCTCCCGGCGGCCGTCCTGCCCCGGGTCCTCGCGGCGCACGGCGTCACCAGCTTCTGCGCGCCGCCCAGCGCCTGGCGGGCGATGCTCCCGCACGCCGGCGGGGGAGCGGAAGCCCCGCGGCTGCGCGAGGCGACGGCCGCCGGGGAACCCCTGACCGCCGAGACCGCGGACCGCGTCGAGGCCGCCTGGGGCGTGCGGGTGCGCGACGGGTACGGCCAGACCGAGGCCACCGCCCTCATCGGCCGCGCCCCCGGCGGCCCCGCCCCGCTCGCCCCGCTGGGGCACCCGCTGCCCGGCTACCGCATCGTGCTGCGGGACCCGGAGACGGGCGAGCCGGGCGAGGCGGGGGAGGTGTGCGTGGACCTGACCGACCGCCCGCCCGGCCTCATGCGGGGCTACGCCGACCTGCCCGCACGCACGGCGGAGGCCTTCGCCGGCGGGCTGTACGGCACGGGCGACCGGGGCGAGCGGTGCGCGGACGGCTCCATCCGGCTGCTCGGCCGGATGGACGAGGTCTTCAAGTCCCATGGCCACCGGGTCTCCCCGCCGGAGATCGAGGCGGTCCTGCGCACCCACCCGGAGGTCGCCGACGCGGCGGTGATCCCCTGCCCGGACCCGGACGGCGGCCTGGCACCGTACGCCGTGGTGGAACTCCACGACGATGTACGGGCCGGAGAAGGCCCACTCCGCCGGGACCTGCTGGTCGAGGAGCATGCCGACGAACCCGTCGAACCGCCCGCCGCCCGGCACCGGCGGGTCGGAGCCGAACTCCTCGCCCTCGCCGCCGGGCGGCTCGCGCCCGTCTTCGTCCCGCGGGGCGTCGACGTCGTCCCCCGCCTGCCCCGCACCCGCTCCGGCAAGGTGCGCCGCGGCGAGCTCGGTCCGGGGTCCGGGCCCGTCAGTGTCTGACCGGCTCCCGGTCCGCCGCGCGCAGCAGGACCTCCGCCACGCCCCTGGCGCGTACCGCCGCCTCGGGGGTGCCCTCGCGTACGGCGGTGACGATGGCGCCGTCGCCGAGCAGGGCCAGCTGCCGGGCCAGGCCCTCGTGGTCGCGGTAGCCGGCCTCGGTGAGGAGCCGGTCGAGGACGTCGACGACCTTCTCCTTGTGCGCGGCGGCCACGTGGTGCGCGGGGCTGTCGGGGTCGGCGGTCTCGACCATCGTGTTGATGAAGGCGCAGCCGCGGAAGTCGGTCGCGGAGAACCGCTCCGCGAGCCCGTCGAAGAGCGCCAGCGGCAGTTCCCCGGGGGAGCGCCCGCTGGCCGTGATCCGGCCGTCGAGCCAGCTGCGCCAGAGGGTGTCGCGGCGCCGCAGGACCTCGACGACGACGTCGTCCTTGCTGGGGAAGTGGCGGTAGAAGGAGGCGCGGCCGACTCCGGACTCGGACAGGATCCGTTCGATCCCGACGGCCCGGATGCCCTCTTCGTAGAACAGCCGCTCCGCCGCGCTGAGGAGCCGCTCTTTCGCGTTCGTGGCCATACGAGACGGTACCACTCGGTTCCGTATCAGGGATTCCGATGCGAAGGGGCGGAGCGGAGCCTTCCCGTTGCGCCGGACGGAACCGATCGGTACCGTCCTGATGGTACCGATCAGTTCCGTCTTGTTCACGCCCGAGGAGAGCACGATGCCCCGTCTGCCCCAGCTGACCGTCGAGACCGCCAACGAGGAGCAGCGCGAGCTGCTCGAAGGCACCCTCAAGCAGCTCGGCAAGCTGCCCAACCTGTACGCCTCCCTCGCCAACGGGCCCGCCGCGCTCCGCGGATACCTCGCCATGCGCGAAGCCCTCGTCGGCGGCAGCTTCAGCGCCCGGCAGCGTGAGCAGCTCGCGCTCTACATCGCGCAGCGCAACGACTGCACGTACTGCGTCTCCGCGCACACCCTGCGTGGCGGCAAGGTCGGCCTGAGCGAGCAGCAGCTCCTCGACACCCGCCGCGGCGGCGACGCCGGAGACCCGCACATGGACCAGGTCCTCCGGTTCACCGGTGCCGTCATGGAGACCGGCGGCCGCGTCACCGACGAGGCCCTCGCCGACGCCCGCGCCGCCGGCGTGACCGACGCCGAGATCGCGGAGGTCGTCGGCCACGTCGCGCTCAACGTGCTGTCGAACTTCTTCAACCACGTCGCGCAGCCGGACCTGGACTTTCCGTTGGTCCCGGCCCAGCTCGCCGAGTAGAGTCCTTGCGGCCGAGCAGGGGTGCCGGGCGCGAGGACGCGACCGGCACCCCTGCGGCTTGTGCGGCCGACCGGGGCGATCGAAACGGGTGGACGACCAACCACCCCGTGCGAGGACACTGCCGCCCGCGCGGCAGGGGGGGATTCACGTGGACATCGACGCAAGAACCCTGCGGACCTTCAGAGAGGTGACGCTCACCGGCTCGTTCACCCAGGCGGCGCGCCGCCTCGGGTACTCGCAGTCCAGCGTCACGGCACAGATGCGTGCCCTGGAGCGGCAGGTGGGCGAACCCGTCTTCGAGCGGCTCCCCAGCGGCGTCCGGCTCACCCACGCCGGATCGGTCCTGCGTGACTACGCCCGCCAGATCCTCACCCTCGTCGGCGAGATGGAGACCGCCCTGCGCCGGCCGGCGGCCAACCCGCCGCGCCTCACCATCAGCATCGTCCCCGCCCTCGCGTACGGACAGCAGCTCGCCCGGGTCACCCACGTCGGGCGGCGGCTGCTCTCCGGCGTCCAGCTCGCCCTGCGCGTCATGGGGACGGCAGAGGTCCACGACGCCTTCCGGGCCGGCACGATCGACGGCGCGCTCGTCCTCACCGTCCTCGACGCCGACGATCCGGCCGAGCTCTTCGCCGACCAGTCGTTCGGCGACCGCTCCGACGAGCTCACCGAGATCCGGCTCCAGGAGGTGGAGTTCCGCCCCGTCACCGGCGCCGGCCGGCGCCCCGGCGGCCCCCGGCAGGTCGCCGTCGCCGACCCCGACTGCCCTTCCCAGCGCTGGCTCCCCGAGTTCCTCCGGCTCCGCTGCGACAGCCCGCCGGAGATCCACGAGCTCGGCTCCATGGCGGGCGTCCGCGCCGCCGCCCAGTCGGGCCTCGGCTGCGCGATGCTCCCCTCGGCGCTCGCCGCCGACCACGAGGAGGCCGGCGGCCTGCGCCCCCTCCCCGGCGTGCCCCGGATGCGCTGGAACGCCTCCCTGATCCTCGGCCGCCACGACACCCGGCCCGCCGTCGACCGGCAGAACCTGACGGAGACCCTCCGTCAGGCCGTCGCCCTCGGCGGCGACGGCCTGAGGGACGACGTCCTCCCCGGCGACGTCCTTCCCGGAGAGGTCCTCGGCGGCGACGGCCTCGACGACGACCTCCTCGGGGGCGGGAGCGCCGGCCTCGACGCCGACCCGACGGTCGCCTCCTGAGCCGACGCGGTCAGGAGGCCGTCCCGTACCGGGCGAGCAGCCGGGCCCGGCGGGACGGCTGGAGGTTCGCGCGGGTCACGTCGCCGTCGTAGTGGGCGACGACCCGGTGGTCCATGACCCGGCGCCAGAGTGGGGGGACGTACGCGAGGACGATCATCCCCGCGTACCCCGTCGGCATCTCGGGGGCCTCGTCGAAGTGGCGCAGCGACTGGTAGCGCCGGGTGGGGTTGGCGTGGTGGTCGCTGTGCCGCTGGAGGTGGTACAGGAAGACGTTCGAGGCGACGTTGTCGCTGTTCCAGCTGTGGCGCGGGGCGCAGCGCTCGTACCGCCCGCTCGCCGTCAGCTCCCGCTTGAGGCCGTAGTGCTCGGTGTAGTTGATGACTTCGAGCAGGCAGAAGCCGAAGACCGCCTGGATCGCGAGGTACGGCAGGACCCCGGGACCGAAGGCGAGCGTGAGTCCCGTGAAGAGCGCGAACGACAGCGCCCAGGAGCCGAGCACCCTGTTGCGCGGGCTCCACACGGACCGGCCGCGGCGGGTGAGCCGGCGCTTCTCCAGGTGCCAGGCGGAGGTGAGGCTGCCGAGGACGGTGCGGGGCAGGAAGCGCCAGAAGCTCTCGCCGAGCCGTGCGCTCGCCGGGTCCTCCGGGGTGGCGACGCGGATGTGGTGGCCGTGGTTGTGCTCGACGTAGAAGTGGCCGTACCAGGTCTGGGCGAGCGCGATCCGGGAGAGCCGGCGCTCCAGGGCCTCCGTCTTGTGGCCCAGCTCGTGGGCGGTGTTGATGGCGATGCCCGCGACCCCGCCGAGGGTGAAGGCCAGCCCGGTCCGGTCGACGACGGCGAGGTCGCCCCGGGTGATCAGCCAGCAGCCGAGGACGAGGCCGGCGTACTGGACGGGGAGGTAGAGATAGGTGCACCACCGGTAGTAGCGGTCCTGCTCCAGGTGGGCGATCGCGCTGTCCGGGGGGTTGGCGGAGTCCTTGCCGATGAGGTGGTCGACGACGGGGAAGATCACGTACAGGACGAGGACCCCGGTCCACCAGAACAGGCGGAGTCCCGTGGCGGCCACCAGTCCCCAGGAGAGGAAGGGGAAGGCCGGGATGAGCAGGCCGAACAGCCAGAGCAGGCGCTTGGGGTCGCGCCACGCGGCGGGGGCTTCGGGGGAGTCGCTGTGCAGGGCCAAGGCCGGCTCCTCAGAGTGTTGGACACTTCACATGCCTTCTGTCCAGTTCATAGACGGACTGACCATGGAGCGTCAATGCTCTGGACAGTGTCCGGTGGATAAAGTGGGGGCACGATGACACGTTTCCGCGAGAGTGTTCGGTCCCTCCTGCGCGAGCAGGTGCTCGACGCCGCCTACCGGCTCGTCGCCGCCGACGGCTGGGGCGGGCTGCGCATGGCCGGCATCGCGCGGGCCGCGGGCATCAGCCGTCAGACGCTCTACAACGAGTTCGGCTCCAAGGAGGCCGTCGGCCAGGCCCTGATCCAGCGCGAGCTGGAGGGCTTCCTGGTCGGCATCCAGCGCGAACTCGACGAACACCGGGGCGCGTTGGAGGCGGCGGCCGCGGCCGGCGTCGGCTACACGCTCCAGCAGGCCGTGGACAACCCCCTCATCAAGAGCGTCCTGCTCGCGGCGCGCGGCGGCGAGGACGATCTGCTCGCCTACCTCACGACCCGCCCGGAACCGGTCTTCGGCACGGCGATGGCGATGCTCGACGCGTACGCGATCGACGCCTGGCCCGACGTCGACGAGGAGTCCCGTGGACTCGCCGTCGAGACGATCGTGCGGCTCACCGTCAGCCACATCGTCCAGCCGGTGGCCCCGCCGCAGGAGTCGGCGCGGCGCATCGCCCGGATCACGGCCCGGATCGCCTACCCGGGCGGCGTCTGAGGCGCGTGCCTCAGGGTGTCGGGAATGGGGCGAGGCCTGCTGGCGGACACGGGGGATCTCCGACAGCAGGCCTCTGTTGAACATTGTACGAGATCGTCGGAGGTGATCCGTACACCCGGTGGCGGAGGCCCGCCGGACGGGGTACATCTCCCCTGAGACCCGGACACGACGAGGAGGTCGCAGTGGAAGGCAGAAGCAAGGGGTTCGTGCAGTCGTTCAACCGTCTCGGCAGGTACGGCTTCGTCGTCCCCGTGGGCTCCGAGGAACAGGTGTACTTCAGCGCCGACGACATCGAGAGCGCCGAGCGGACGGTCTCCGAAGGGCAGCAGATCTCCTTCGTCCTCGTCCTCGGCGACGGCCGCTTCGAGGCGAAGGAGATCCGCGTCTGACACCGGCCGGACCCCGGCGTACGGAGACCGGCCGGCGGACCGTCCGTCCGGGGCCACGCCCGGGCCGTGCGGCGGACACGGTGTCCGGACGGCGACCGTGTGCCGGCCCTGCCCCACATGGATGCCTCTCGTCCCGGCTGTGGAGTGTTCGACCGTATCCCCACCTCGCTCCCGACATAGTGCGGAACATGAGACACACCCCCACCCGGAGCCGGTCCCGCAGGGCCCTCCTCTGCGCCGCGCTCCTCGCCCTCGCCGTCCAGACCGCCGCCGCCCCGGCACTCGCCTCGCGCCCCGGGAGCCCCGGCGGTCCCGGCGGACACGTCGGGAGCGACTGCGTGCGGACCGAGCGGCCCCTCGACGGCACAGCCCGCCGGATCCTGGACATCACCCGCAAGGCCAAGAGCGATCTCACGCTCAAGTCCGTCGAGCTGCGGGTCACCGTCGAGGGACGCGAGGTCGTCACCGACGCCCTCGGCGAGTCCATGACCGGCGTCCCCGCCGAGCCGGACATGCACTTCCGGGCCGGCTCCGTGGCCTTCTCCCACATCGCCACGGCCCTCCTCCAGCTCGTCGAGGAGGGCAGGGTCGGCCTCGACGACACCGTGGAGCGGTGGCTGCCCGACCTGCCCAAGGCGGACAGGATCACGCTGAGGATGCTGGCCTCCAACACCACCGGCCTCCACGACTACGTCACCGACCCGGCCTTCCTCGCCGAGCTGGAGGCGCACCCCTTCCGCCAGTGGACCCCGGCCCAGCTCGTCGCCTACCCCCTCAAGCACTCCTTCTGGTACGAGCCGGGCACCAGCTGGAGCTACTCCCACGCCAACTACGTCCTTCTCGTCGCCGCACTGGAGAAGATCACCGGCACCCGGATCGACCGGCTGGTGAAGGAGCGGGTCACCGGCCCCCTCCGCATGCGCGACACCCGGAACAACTTCACCCCCGACATTCCGAGCCCGGTCCTGCACGCGTTCACCTCGGAACGCGGCTTCTACGAGGAGTCCACGTTCTGGAACCCGTCGTGGACCACCGCGCCGGGCGCCGTCATCACCACCCACATCTGCGACCTCGCGACGTCCGCGCGGGCCATCGGCAGCGGCGAACTCCTCTCGTACCGCTCGTACCGCACGCTCCTTAACCCGGGGACGGTCGGCCTCGGCGGCGGGACCGCCAGGTGCCCCGCCACGATCTGCCTGAAGCAGACCGAGGCCAAGCACTTCGGCCTCGGCGTCATCGTCGTCAACGGGTGGGTGCTGCAGAACCCGTCGTTCTCCGGGTACGCGGCGATCCAGGCCTACCTCCCGTCCAAGGGGCTCGCCATCGCGGTCTCCGCGACGAAGACCCCGACCACCCCCGAGGGCAACATGGCCGAGGTGGTCGCCGAGCGCATCGCGGCCGCGCTCGCCCCGAACGACCCGCTCGCGATCACCTGACCCGTACCGTCCACATCACAGGAGGAATCGCCATGAGGATCCACGTCACCAGTGTCTTCGTCGACGACCAGGACAAGGCCCTCGACTTCTACACCGAGAAGCTGGGCTTCGTGAAGAAGACGGAGGTCCCGCTCGGCGACTACCGCTGGCTGACCGTCGTCTCCCCGGAGGCCCCCGACGGCACCGAACTGCTCCTGGAGCCCGACGCGCACCCGGCGGCGAAGACGTACGCGAAGGCCCTGCTCGACGACGGCATCCCGGTCACCTCCTTCGCCGTCGACGACGTCCGCGCGGAGTACGAGCGGCTGAGCGCCCTCGGGGTCCGCTTCACCCAGGAGCCGACGGAGGCGGGCCCGGTCACCATCGCGGTCCTCGACGACACCTGCGGCAACCTCATCCAGATCGTCCAGCTCTCCTGACCGGACCCGACGGCAGACGTCAGTACACGTCCCGGACGTAGCGCTTGTCCGCCGCGAGCCGTCGGACACAGGCGGCGGCCTCGTCGTCGTCCATGCCCCCGTGGGCGGCGACGACCTCCCTCAGCGCCCGGTCGACGTCCTTGGCCATGCGCTCCGCGTCGCCGCACACGTAGAAGTGGGCGCCGTCCCGGAGCCACTGCCACAGCCGGGCGCCGTTCTCCCGCATCCGGTCCTGGACGTACACCTTGTTCCGCTGGTCCCGCGAGAAGGCCAGGTCGAGACGGTCGAGGTGGCCCGACTCCAGGTACGCCTCGAGCTCCCGCCGGTGGTAGAAGTCCGTGGCCTCCCGCTGCTCGCCGAAGAACAGCCAGTTGGGGGCGGTGTGGCCGCGGGCGAGACGGTCCTGGAGGAAGCCGACGAACGGGGCCACGCCCGTGCCGGGACCGACCATGATCATGGGCGTCGACGGATCGGCGGGCGGCCGGAATCCGGGCGAGCGCCGCACGAAGACCTGCACCGGGCCGTCGTCGGCGCAGTCCGCCAGATACGTCGAGCACACGCCCCTGCGGTCCCGGCCGAGGTCGTTCGTGTAGCGGACCACGGACACGGTGAGCCGCACCTCGCCGGGGTGCGCGAGCGGGCTGGAGGAGATCGAGTACAGCCGGGGCCGCAGGCGCCCGAGCGCGGCCGCCCACTCCGCGGCCGAGGCCCGGACGGGGAACGCGGCGACGACGTCGGCGGCCTGCCGGCCCCAACTCCACTTCGCCAGCGCCTCCTTGTTGTCCGGGCGGAGGAGCCGCTTCAGTTCGTGGCTGCCGGTGTGCGCCGCCAGGAACCTCAGCAGCTCGGAGCTGATGCGGGAGATGTCGAGGCGGGTGCGCAGCGCCTCCTCGAAGGGCAGCGGAGTGCCGTCCCCGAGGTCCACGGGCCCGGCGGGGTCGAGGCCGGTGAGGGCCAGCCATTCGGCGACGAGCCCGGCACCGTTGACCGGCCACACGCCGAGCGCGTCACCGGCCTCGTAGGCGAGCTCACCGTCGCGGGTGTCGAAGGCGAACTCCCGTACCTCCTTCTGTGAACCGGGCAGGCTCAGCAGCCTGTTGCCGATGAGGAGGGTGGCGAAGGGGGAGGACTTGGTGGCCGTGGTGGCCGTGGTGGCGGACGCGGCCGGACGCTCCCCTGCGGCGCTCAGGGCCGTGACCACCTGCCCGAGCCACCTCTCCGCCGCCTCCTCGAAGTCGGGTTCGCAGTCCGTACGGGGGACCAGGCGGGTCCCGCCGAGCGCGGCGAGCCGTTCGTCGACGCGCCGGCCGTGCCCGCAGAAATCGTCGTACGCGGTGTCGCCGAAGGCGAGCACGGCGTACCGGACGCCCTCCAGGGGCGCGGCGTCGGGCGCGGACAGCGCCTCCCAGAACCCGGCGCCGTTGTCGGGGGCGTCCCCGTCGCCGAACGTGCTGGTGACGACGAGCAGATCGGTGCCGGGGCCGAGCCGGGCCGGGGCGAGGTCCGTCATGGGCAGCAGCTCGGGGAGCCGGCCGACCGCCGTCAGGCGCGCGGCGGCGGTGGCGGCGAACTCCTCGGCGGTACCGGTCTGCGAGGCCCAGAGGATCAGCAGGCGGCGGGCGGGGGACTCCGGTTCTCCAGGGGCCGCCAGGGGTGCGCTCGTACGGGAGAACATGCCGGCGAGCACGCCGTTGACCCAGGAGGCGGGCTCCGGGGCGAACGGCGCGTCGGGCGGCAGCACGGGCACGCGCCCGTCGGCCGGGGCGAGGGCGAGCCCCGAGAGGAAACCGGCGAGGTAGCGGCGCTCCGGTCCGGCGAGGGGTACGGGGGTGAGGTCGTCGATCCCGAACGCCGCGGCGAGCGCGGGGACGGGGTCCGCGAGCGCGAGGACGGGCTTCGCGGCCTCGGGGACAGGGTCAGCGGCCTCGGGGACGGGGTCCGCGACCTCGGGCGCGGCCGTCGTCGTGGGCGCGGTCGTCCTGGTCAGGGTGACGGCGCAGGCCTTGAACCCGGGCTGGAAGGAGACGGGGTCGACGGCGTCGTGGGTGACGGCGTTGATGCTGACGTACTCGCCGAACAGGTCGTTCCAGTGGAACGGCGCGAAGCACGTCCCCGGCAGGACCCGGTCGGTGACCACGGCGGGCAGGACGGCGCGCCCGCGACGGGAGGCGATCTCCACGTGGTCGCCCTCCGCGATCCCGAGGCCCTCGGCGTCCCCGGGGTGGATCTCGACGAACGGGCCCGGGTGCAGCCTGGCCAGCTTCGGGACCTTGCCGGTCCTCGTCATGGTGTGCCACTGGTGCGGAAGCCGCCCCGTGTTGAGGACGAACGGGTAGTCGTCGTCCGGCAGTTCGGCGGCCGGCAGGTGCGGGCGGGCGAAGAAGCGGGCGCGTCCGCTCGGGGTCGGGAAGGCCAGGAGCGGACGGGTGCCGTCGGCGCGCTCCAGGAGGGTCTGGCTGACGCCGTCGTTGAGGTACCGGACCGGGTTGCGGTCCGGCCCTCCGGCCGCCGGGGCCGGCCACTGGACCGGTGCGGCGCGCAGCCGTTCGTACGAGACACCCCGCAGGTCCCAGCCGGTCGCCGGGTTCCACGCCTGCTTGAGCTCCTCGAAGACCTCCTCGGCCGAGGAGTACGCGAAGGCCTCGGCGAACCCCATGGCGCGGGCGACCCGGGCGATCAGCTCCCAGTCGGGCAGCGCCTGCCCCGGCGGGTCGACGACCCCCTGGACGAGGGTGAGGTTCCGCTCGGAGTTGACCAGGACGCCGTCGGACTCCGCCCACAACGTCGCCGGGAGGACGACATCGGCGTACGCGTTCGTCTCCGTCTCGGCGAACACGTCCTGCGCGACGACGAGTTCGGCGGCCTCCAGGCCGGCGATCACGGTCTTCCGGTTGGCGACGGAGGCGACCGGGTTGGTGCAGATGATCCAGCAGGCCTTGATGTCGCCCGCGGCCATCCGTTCGAACATCTCGATCGTGCCGCTTCCCGCCTCGGTGCGCAGCGAGCCCTCCGGTATGTCCCACAGCCGCTCCACGAACGCCCGCTCCTGCTCGACGAGGACCGACCGCTGCCCGGGCAGACCCGGCCCCATGTAGCCCATCTCGCGGCCGCCCATGGCGTTCGGCTGGCCGGTCAGGGAGAAGGGGCCCGCCCCGGGGCGGCAGATCGCGCCGGTGGCGAGGTGCAGGTTCACCAGGGCGTTGGTGTTCCAGGTGCCGTGCGTGGACTGGTTCAGGCCCATGGTCCAGCAGCTCGTCCAGGCACCGGCCTCGCCGATCCACCGGGCGGCCTCCCGGATGTCGTCCTCGGCGAGCCCGGTGATCTCCGCGACCCGGTGCGGCGGATGGTCGGCGAGGAGGCCGGGCAGCTGCTCCCAGCCCTCGGTGAACTCGGCGATGAACTCCTCGTCGGTGTGACCGTTCTCGACGAGCAGGTGCAGCAGGCCGTTGAGGAGGGCCAGGTCGGTGCCGGGCCTGAGCGGCAGATGGAGGTCCGCCTTGTCGGCGGTGGCGCTGCGGCGCGGATCGACGACGATCAGCCTGGCGCCGGCCTTGACCCGCTCCATCATCCGCAGGAACAGGATCGGGTGGCAGTCCGCCATGTTGGAACCGATCACGAGGAACACGTCCGCGTGGTCGAAGTCCTGGTACGAGCCGGGCGGGCCGTCCGCGCCCAGCGACAGCTTGTAGCCGGACCCGGCGGAGGCCATGCAGAGCCGGGAGTTCGACTCGATCCTGCTGGTGCGGACGAAGCCCTTGGCCAGCTTGTTCGCCAGGTACTGCGCCTCCAGGGACATCTGCCCCGACACGTAGAAGGCCAGCGCGTCGGGACCGTGCTCGTCCACGACCCGCTTCAGCCGGGCGGCGACCGACGCGATCGCCTCGTCCACGTCCGTCTCGACCGGCTGCGCGCCCCGCTCGGGCCGTACGAGCGCCTTCTCGGCCCGCCCGGGCGCGGCCAGCATGTCCGCGCTCGTCGCCCCCTTGGTGCACAGGCGCCCCGCGTTGGCGGGGTGTGCCCGGTCCCCGCTCGCCTTCACCGCGAGGCGGCGGCCGGTGGCGGGGTCACGGCGTACGTCCAGGACGATCCCGCAGCCGACCCCGCAGTAGGAGCAGACGGTGCGGACGCCGCCGTCGTTCGAGCCAGATGCCATGCCCAGCACCGTAGGAAGATCGAATTTCGGTCCGTCACACCTCAGGGGCACCCGGGGTTACACCCGCCGCACGCGCAGGACCGGCCGGGTGTGAGATCGCGGGGCGGTTCAGCCGACGTGGACGCGGGGGCGGAGGGCCCTGTCGGGCTCGGCCTCGCGCAGCACCTCACGGGTGGTGGGGGCGACCTCGCCGCGGCCGAGGAGGAAGAAGCGGAAGAAGTTGGCGAAGGGGTTGCCCTCGGTCCACTCGAAGTAGATGTGGGGGCGGACGCCGGTGAGGTCGCGGGCGTGGAGGAGGAGGGCGGCCAGCGCGTTGGGGACGGAGGACGACTCGAGCGTGAGGACGCGGTAGCGCTCGTGCAGGACCTCGCCGTGCACGGTCAGGCCCGCCTCGAACTCGGAGGGGTCGGTGACGGTCACCTCGATGAAGACGAAGTCCTCGGTGGTCGGCAGATCGTTGTCGGCGCGGATCTGCTCGATCTTGTCGCGGTACTCGGCGATGTCCCGCTGGTCGGGTTCGTTGGCGATGAAGCGGGGGGTGCGGCGGGAGATGTCCTGGACGAAGCGTTCGGCCATGGTGTCGAGCTCGATGTGGGTGACGCGGAGTTCGAAGGCGCGGCCGAGGCGGGAGAGGAGCGAGATGAGGATGATGCCGGCGATGAAGCAGGCACCGATCTTGACGCCGTCGGGGCGTTCGATGACGTTGACGACGGTCGTGTAGAGGAAGACGGCGGAGATGACGGCGAAGCCGATGCTCCAGCCCTTCTGGCGGACCTTGCGGGCGGCGATGGTCACGGCGATGGCGGCCGAGGAGATCAGGACGAGGACACCCGTCGCGTACGCGCCGCCCTGGGCGTCGACGCTGGCGTCGAAGATCCAGGTCACGAGGAAGGCGACGAGGGTGAAGACGATCACCATGGGGCGCACCGCGCGGGCCCAGTGCGGGGCCATGCCGTACTTCGGCAGATAGCGCGGCATCAGGTTGAGCAGTCCGGCCATGGCCGAGGCGCCGGCGAACCAGAGGATGGCGATCGTCGAGACGTCGTAGACGGTGCCGAAGGTGTTGCCCAGGTACTCGTGGGCGAGGTAGGCGAGGGCGCGGCCGTTGGCGCTGCCGCCGGGCTCGAACTCCTTCTCCGGGATCAGGACGGTCGTGATGAAGCTGGTGCAGATCAGGAAGACGCTCATGATCAGCGCGGCCGTGGTCAGCAGCTTCCTGGTGTCCCGGATACGGCCGGTGGGCTTTTCCTCGGTGTCGTCCGGATCGCCCTGGACGTGCGGCATGACGGCGACGCCGGTCTCGAAGCCGGAGAGACCCAGCGCGAGCTTCGGGAAGACGAGCAGGGCGACGCCGACCACGGCGAAGACGTTTCCGTGTTCGGCGGTGAGGGCGGTCGTCCAGTCGGTGACGACATGGCCCTCGGTGAGGACGTGCCACAGCCCGTCGACCACGACGACCGCGTTCAGGGAGAGGTAGATCCCGACGAGGACGACGGCGACGCCGATGGCTTCCAGGAAGCCCTTGAGGAACACCGCGCCGAGTAGGGCGATCAGCGCGAGCGTGATGATCATCTGCTTGTTGTGCAGGGCCTCTTCGAGGTGGGGGTTCTCGACGAGGTGGGTGGAGGCGTCGGCGGCCGACAGGGTGATGGTGATGAGGAAGTCGGTCGCCGCGAAGCCGAGGAGGGTGAGGACGAAGAGCTTGCCCTTCCAGAAGGACAGCAGCCGCGAGAGCATCGCGATCGAGCCCTCGCCGTGCGGGCTCTCCTCCGCCACCCGCCGGTAGACCGGCAGCGCGCCGGCCAGCGTCACGATCACCAGGACGATGGTCGCGACGGGGGAGACGAGCCCGGCGGCGAGGGCCGCGATGCCGGGCTGGTAGCCGAGGGTCGAGAAGTAGTCGACGCCGGTCAGGCACATCACCCGCCACCAGCGCTGGCCCTTGTGCCCGGCGTCCGGCTCCGGTTCGGCGGGCCGGGAGGGCTTGCCCTTCCCCATGTCGGAGAGCCCCTCCAGCATCCAGGCGCGCAAGCGTCCCGAGCGGGCGTCCTTCGTGGCGGCCATCGGATGTCCCTGAGGTGTGGGCGGGTGTCGACGCGGCGGCCGACCCGGCTGTCGGCTTCCGGCCGCGCAAGCCTGAACAGCACCTATGCCCCGTATCCGGGGTCACGCCTCAGGGAAGCGCCAAGATCCCCCTGTCGGCCTCAGCGGCTGCCGAATGCCTGCGTCCAGTAGGGGCCGCCGGAATTGTGGATCCCGATGCCGATCTCCTTGAAGCCGCAGTTCAGGATGTTCGCCCGGTGGCCGGGGCTGTTCATCCACGAGTCCATCACCTGCGCCGGGGTGGTCTGGCCCTTCGCGATGTTCTCGCCGTACGACGACCACGCGTACCCGGCGGCCGTGATCCGTTCGCCGGGGCCGTCGCCGTCGGGGTTGGTGTGGTCGAAGAAGTTCCGCGCGGCCATGTCGTCCGAGTGCCCCTGGGCGGCCTTGGTGAGCAGGGAGTTCTCGGTCAGCGGCCCGCAGCCCGCCTTGGCGCGCTCCTCGTTCACCAGACTGATCACCTGCTGCGCGGTGGAACCGGAACCGGAACCGGAGTCACCGCCCGTGCCGGTGGGCCGGGGCGCGGGTGCGGTCGCGGACGGGGTGGTACGCGTCGGGCGGGGCGGTGCCGGCGGCGAGGTGCGGGAGGCGGTCGGCGTGGGGCGCGAGGGCCTGGGGGTCTTGCGGGGGGTCTTCGACGGCGACGGCGAAGGGGTGGCCGAGGAGGAGGCCGTCACCGGGGCCGAAGTCGTCTCCTGCGGACTGGGCAGACCGGCGCCGGTCGTCGTGGCGAGGGTCGTGTCCCTGGTCTCCGTGCCCTTCTCGGGGCCGGTGGTCAGGAGGAAGGCGCCCCCGGCGACCGTCACCACGGCTATGCCCGCGGCGACGACGGCGCGCCTGCGGCCCCGCCGCTGCCGGCGTCGACGGCGGGTGGCACGGGTGCTCCGGGCGCCGCGACCGGCGGACGCTCCACCCGGGCCGGACCCGGCTCCTTCCCTGGGGTGGGGCGAGGCGAGAGGGGTGGCGAGCGGCGCGGTCGTGGCCGCCGCCGTTTCGAAACCGGCCGTTTCAAAGCCGGCCGTCTCGGCCCCGGTCGTCCCGTAGCCGGTCGTCCCGAAGCCGGCCCGCTCGCGGACGTTCGCGAGGAGCAGCGCGGCCGGGGGCACCAGGAGGAGTCCGGCGAGGAGGCCCTCCGCCGGTACGAGCCCGCTCCACAGCCCGGCGCAGTACGCGCACGCGCGCGCGTGCCGGGCGATGCGCTTGCGCCACAGGGCGGACGGATGGCCGTCCCAGGTGCCGGTCTCGTACCGCAGCGTCTCGCAGGGCGGGTTCTGCGACAGTGCCCGCACGACGACCCGCGCGGTCTCAAGGCGTTCCTTCATCCGCTGGACCCGCACCGCGGTGTGCTGCGGGGACAGCTCAAGTGCCGCCGCCACCTCATGGCGGCTCAGCTCGCCGGCGCACTCCAGCCACCACAGGGACAGCAGGTCCCGGTCGTCCGGCTCCAGCCAGCGGGTCGCCTCGGCGGTCTCGCGCCGCTGGCCGGACAGGTTGAGCCGGACCACGGCCAGCTCGACGAAATCGGACCCCGGCTGCGGGATCTCGCGGGCGTCGTCGAGGCCGCCCGCGGGGAAGCCCGCCTGCTGCTGCCGGTGCCAGTGGCTGCGGACGCCGTTCATGGTGATGGCGACCAGCCAGGACCGGAAACTGTCCGGGGACCGCAGGTCGCCGAGCCCGGCGAGCGCCCGCAGCATCGTCTCCTGCACGACGTCGTCGACGTCGTGGTGCCCGTTCATCGCCCGGCCCACGATGTTGTACACGAGGGGCAGGTGGAGCGCGATGAGCCGGTCCTGCGCCCGCGGGTCGCCGCTCTGTGCCGCCCTGACCAGTTCCGTACCGTGCTGTGCGCCCATGCCTCGAATCACCCTGCCTGTTCCCGCTGTCGTCGACCGCCAACATGAGGGGAGATCACCGGGAGCGGGCCCGATAACAGGAATCCGCGGAAGAGATCCGGAATCCCCGTCGGCCGACGGACGGCCGACGGAACCGTACGCCCTCCCGTACGGGCGGCCGACGCGGGGTCCCGGACTTCGTGGGATCCGCCAGTACGGGGTTCCGCGGCCGCCCGGCGAGACTGCCGAGGCGCGACTGATCATCTGGGGCACGACCGAGCACGGGGAGGGCAGCGCGATGAGCGTGCAACTGTACGACGAGATCGGTGAGGCGTTCGAGGGGTTCAAGTCCCTGCCGCTGACGAAGTACGGGGAGGTGCCCAGCTTCCTGGGCATGGTCGGCGACGTTCAGGGCAGGTCGGTGCTCGACCTCGCCTCCGGCACCGGCTTCTACAGCAGGGAGCTCAGGCGGCGCGGCGCCTCCGAGGTGCTCGGCATCGACATCTCCGGCGAGATGGTCGCCGCCGCACGGGCGTTCGAGGAGAGCGAGCCGCTGGGCGTGCGCTACGAGGTGGGCGACGTGACCGAGCTGCGCGACCTCGACGAGCCCTTCGACCTCGCGCTGGGCGTCCAGCTCCTCAACTATGCCCCGGACATCGCGGCCATGG
Organism: Streptomyces sp. NPDC037410; assembly: GCF_055602235.1. NCBI lineage: Bacteria > Bacillati > Actinomycetota > Actinomycetes > Kitasatosporales > Streptomycetaceae > Streptomyces > Streptomyces sp. NPDC037410. The sequence goes on from NZ_JBVJWR010000022.1 coordinate 29,282, forward strand.
AGCGGATGTGCCGCAATGTGCACCGCAGCCTGAGGCCCGGTGGCGAGTTCTTCGTGCTCGCCCAGAAGCCCGACTACCGCTTCGACGGGCCGTCCCTCGCGAAGTACGGCTTCCTCTGCGAGGCGACCGGCGAGGAGATCGAGACCGGGCCGCGCGTCCGGATCACGGCGCTGCTCGACCCGCCGGTCTCGTTCGTCGGCGCCTGTCCGCGCCGCGAGGTCTACGAGGGGTCCCTGCGGGCGGCCGGTTTCGGCGAGCTGACCTGGGTGCCCCTTGAGGTGTCCGAGGCCGGCGTCCGCGAGTTCGGCGCGGACTTCTGGGCGGACTGCCTCGCCAACCCGCCCTTCGAGCTCCTGCGCTGCCGCGCCTGACGACCGGCCGGCTCCCCGGGGCACGCGCGCGCGTGCGTCCCCGGGGCGCCCGAACGGCCGCGCCCGGATGCCGTCGGCGCGAGGAGCGGTCAGGCTGGTACCCCGGACCAGGCACGGGACCGCAGGGGCCGCGCCGCGGCCCAGGGGCCCGGCCGCCTGAGGGGCACCGGGCTTCGGTGGTCGCCCGGCCTCGGTGGTCGCCGGGCTTCGGCGGTCGCCCGGCCTCGGCGGTCGCCCGGCCTCGTGGTCGCAGACGGCAGGGGAGAGGACGGCATGGACGGGTCAGGCCCCGCAGGGAGTCCCGCCGCGCGGCTGCTGGCCCGACTGGCCCTGCTCGCGGCCGTCGGTTCACTGGTCGTGCTCCTCCTCGCGGTGGGGGACGGCGGCCTGGTCGTGGTCGGGGCGGGATTCCTCGGCCTCGTCCTCTGCGCCGCCGGCATCTGGTGGTTCGTGGCACACCGCGGCGTGACGCGCCTCTTCGGGGCGCTCCTCGCGGTCGCCGCACCCGCGGGCGTCATCGTCCTCTTCGCGTACGAGGGTGTGTGGCTGCTGGCGCTGTTCCTCGTCCTGTGCTGGGCCGCGGCCCTGGCCTGCGCGCGGGAGGCGCTGCGCAGATCGCGCCCGAAGCGGTCGAAACGGGCGGTGGTGGCGGCGCGCCCGCCGAGACGACCGGTCCTGATCATGAACCCGAAGTCCGGGGGCGGGAAGGTCGGCCGCTTCGGACTCGTCGAGCGGGCTGAGGCGCTCGGCGCCCGGGTGATCCTGCTCGACCCGTCCGTCCACGCCGACGTCGCCGAACTGGCCCGCGGGGCCGTGGCCGAGGGCGCCGACCTGCTCGGCGTCGCGGGCGGCGACGGCACCCAGGCCCTCGTCGCGGCGGTCGCCGCCGAGCACGACCTGCCGTTCCTGGTCGTGTCGGCCGGCACCCGCAACCACTTCGCGATGGACCTGGGCCTCGACCGTACCGACCCGTCCCGCTGCCTGGACGCGCTGACCGACGGCGAGGAGCTCCGGATCGACCTCGGCGACGTCGCCGGCCGGCCCTTCGTGAACACCGTCTCCTTCGGGGTGTACGCGGACGTCGTCCAGCGCCCCGAGTACCGCGACGCCAAGGCGGGCACGATCCTCACCGTCATGCCGGACCTGCTGCTCGGCGAGGGCGTGCGGCGGCTCGACGCGCGCGTCGACGGCACGGCGCTCTCGTCCCAGCAGGCCCTGCTCGTCAGCAACAACCCGTACGTCTCGCCCGACGAGCTCAGCGGAGCCGGCCGCCGGCCCAGCCTCGACGACGGCGAGCTGGGGGTGCTCGGGATCAGGGTGGAGGACGCGGCCCAGGCCGCCGACCTGGCCGTACGGGGCTCGCAGTCCACCGGCCTCACCGTCCTGACCGCACACCGCGTCGAGGTGGACTCCGAGATGGAGGAGATCCCCGTGGCGGTCGACGGCGAGGCGCTGCGGATGCCGACCCCGGTCGTGTGCACCCTGCGCCCCGGCGCCCTGCGCGTCCTCGTACCCCGCGACCGCCCGGGGGTCCCCCCACCGGTGCCGGCCGTGCGCTGGCGCCGGATCCTCGATCTCGCGTCCGGCCGCCCGGAACGGCCGGCCGGGGCCTCTCCGTGACGGAACCCGAACCGGACTCCCGGCGGCGCCGGAACCGGTGGCTCTCCGAACGCCGCAGAGGGGCGGTCAGCGGGATCATCGCCGCGGCCACGGCGATGATCCTGCTCGTCCTCGACCGCAGCGGGGCCGACATCTCCGGGGCGGACGTCTGCGTGCTGCTGCTGCTCACGTACCTCTTCCCGTACCTCATGCTGACGCTGGTCGCCTTCTCCACGGCGTCCCCGGAACGGGTCCGCGCCTGGGCCGGCCGCGAATCGCGGGGCACGGTGCTCCAGCGGTACGTGTACGGCACGGCGCCCGGGCCGGGGGTGTCGATCCTCATCTCGGCCGCCGCGCTCGCGGTGGCCGTGGTGTGGCGGCCCGGGCACATCGGCACCGAGCTCGAACCGGTCGCACGGGCCGTGGTGGCGCTCGTCCTGGTCGCTCTCGCCTGGGTCTGCGTCGCCGTGTCCTTCGCGGTCGCGTTCCAGGCCGACGACCTCGTGGAGGACCAGCAGGCCCTGGAGTTCCCGGGCGAGGAGAACCCGGTCTGGGCCGACTACGTGTACTTCGCCCTCTCGGTCATGGCCACCTTCGGCACGACCGACGTCAACGTGACGTCCCGGGAGATGCGCCGGACCGTCGCGGCCAACTCGTGCATCGCGTTCGTGTTCAACACCATCACGGTCGCCAGCCTCGTCTCCGCCCTGGACAGCATCTGACGGCTCCGGAGACCAGGAGGAGGTGAACGGCCGAGGAGATCAGGAGCGGGAAGAGCGGCTCCGGAGATCAGGAGGGGGAAGAGCGGCCCCGGGTGACCAGGAGGAGGCTCCCGGCCGCGAGGTTCAGGACGCGGCGAACGGCCGCTGGTTCCAGCCCGCGACCACCGGCAGCCCGTGCTCCGTCGAAAGCCGCCCGACCGTCGCCGTCGTCAGGAGGAACAGCCGCCCGTCGGCCGCCGGCAGGCCCAGGTACCGGGCGGTGAGGACCCGCAGCAGATGCGCGTGCGCCACCACCACCCCGTCCTCCCCTGAGCCCGCGAGGAGGGGCGCGACACGGGCCAGGACCCGGTCGGCCCGCCGCCCCACGTCCCCGGCGGACTCACCCGGGCGCCCGTCGGGACGCGGAGGCACGCCGTCGCGCCACAGCGACCAGTCAGGCCGGGCCTCCTGGATGCGGGCGGTGGTCAGCCCCTCGTACCCGCCGTAGTCCCACTCGCACAGGTCCTCGTCCGTCTCCGCGCCCCGCAGCCCGGCCAGCTCGGCCGTGCTCCGGGCCCGCCGCAGCGGACTGGTGAGCACGAACGCGAACGACCGGCCCGAGAAGTACGGCGCGAGCGACCGCGCCTGTGCCTCACCCTCCGCGGTGAGCGGCAGATCGGTCCGTCCGGTGTGCCGCCCGGCGGCACTCCACTCCGTCTCACCGTGACGGATCAGCAGGAGGTCACCCATGGCCCGCCGCTCCTTCCTCTCCACCTTCTCGTCCACCTTCTCGAGGACGCCATACTGGCCCACACACGCCCGCCCCCCGCGGCACCGCGCCCCGCTTGCCCGCGCGAGGTCGAGGTGGGTCCATGGAACGAGGGAGGACGTCATGAGCCGCTCCGGGACGACCCACATCACGGTGCTGACCGTGCCCGACTGCCCGAACACCCGACTGGTCGGCGAGCGGATCACCGAAGCGCTCCAGGGCCGGACCGTGCCCGTCGAGTGGATCGAGGTGACGGACGCGGACGAGGCCGTCCGGCACGGGATGACCGGCTCGCCCACGCTCCTGCTCGACGGCACCGACCCGTTCGCCGCGCCGGGCTCCGTACCGAGCCTGTCCTGCCGGATCTACCGCCACGCCGACGGCACGGTCGACGGCGCCCCGGCCGTCGTGGACCTGCGGCGGCTCCTGGCCTGAGGCGCCCGCTCCGCCGGCACGCCGTACGCGCGCGTCAGGAACACGTGAGGAGCGGGCGTACGCGTGCCGAGATCGGGCGTACGAGCGCCAAGATCCCGCCAGGAGCGCCGGAGGCCGTCAGGTCCTGGACGACGGACCGTCCACCGCGCCGCCCAGCCCCCGGCTAGGTCGTCTGCGTCAGCCGTGCCTCGAAGCCGTCGAGGATCGCGTCCAGGCCGAACGCGAAGGTGCGGTCGGGGGCCGCGCCGTACCCGTGCGCGGCGGTGCCGTCCAGGCGTCCGCACCATCGGCCACGGCGGATCAGGCAACGGGCAGTACGCCGAGCTGCACCTCGCGCCCAGGCACGACTTCGCCGTCGTGTCCCTCGCCAACAGCGAGGAGGGCTACCTCTTCAACCAGGCCGTCGTACGAGCCGCCTTCGCGCACTTCCTCGGCCTGGCCGAGAAGGACCCGGAGCCCGTGCCGTACGAAGAGGCCCGTGCCCGTGAGGTCGTCGGGCGCTACGAGATCGACGCCATGAACCTCGACATCGTCACCGACGGGGCGCGGCTCACCCTCGCCGTGGAGATCAAGCCGGAGCTCCGCCAGGCCTCGGAGGCGGACATGCCGCCGGACATCGCCCCCGCCGCCATGGGCTTCCTGCCCGGCGACGGCGACGATTACGTCCTCACGGAGGGCACCCTCGCGGGCCAGCGCGGCTTCTTCACGCGCGACGCCGACGGACGCGTCACGGGGGTGGACCTGGGCGGCCGCCTCTTCGGCCGCACCGGCGCCTAACTAGCCCACGTGGACGCGCGGGCGCCGGTCGCGGTCGGGTTCGGCCTCGCGCAGGATCTCGCGGGTGGTGGGGGCGACTTCGCCGCGGCCGAGGAGGAAGAAGCGGAAGAAGTTGGCGAAGGGGTTGCCCTCGGTCCACTCGAAGTAGATGTGCGGGCGGACGCCGGTCAGGTCGCGGGCGTGGAGGAGCAGGGCCGCGAGGGCGTTGGGAACGGAGGAGGACTCCACGGTCAGGACCCGGAAGCGGTCGTGGAGGACCTCGCCCTTGACGGTCAGACCGGACTCGAACTCGGACGGGTCGGTGACCGTGACCTCGACGAAGACGAAGTCCTCCGCGCCGGGGATGTCGTTGTCGGCGCGGATCTGGTCCTTCTTGGCCCGGTACTCGTCGGCGTCGCGGTCGCCCGGTTCGTTGGCGATGAAGCGGGGGGTGCGGCGGGAGATGTCCTGGATGAAGCGTTCGGCCATGTCGTCGAGCTCGATGTGGGTGACGCGGAGTTCGAAGGCGCGGCCGAGGCGGGACAGGAGCGAGATGAGGATGATGCCGGCGATGAAACAGGCACCGATCTTGACGCCGTCGGGGCGCTCGATGACGTTGACGACGGTCGTGTAGAGGAAGACCACCGAGATCACGCCGAAGCCGATCGTCCAGCCCTTCTGCCCCGCCTTGCGGGCGGCGATGGTCACGGCGATGGCCGCGGAGGAGATCAGGACGAGGACACCAGTGGCGTACGCGCCGCCCTGGGCGTCGACGTCGGCGTCGAAGATCCAGGTCACGAGGAAGGCGACGAGGGTGAAGACGATGACCATGGGGCGCACCGCGCGGGCCCAGTGCGGGGCCATGCCGTACTTCGGCAGGTAGCGCGGCATGAGGTTGAGCAGTCCGGCCATGGCGGAGGCGCCCGCGAACCAGAGGATCGCGATGGTGGAGACGTCGTAGACGGTGCCGAAGGTGTTGCCCAGGTACTCGTGGGCGAGGTAAGCGAGGGCGCGGCCGTTGGCCTTGCCGCCGGACTCGAACTCCTTCGCCGGGATGAGCACGGTGGTGATGAAGCTGGTGCAGATCAGGAAGACGCTCATGATCAGCGCCGCGGTGGTGAGCAGCTTCTTGGTGTCCCGGATACGCCCGGTGGGCTTGGCCTCGGTGTCGTCCGGATCGCCCTGGACGTGCGGCATGACCGCCACACCGGTCTCGAAGCCGGACAGGCCGAGCGCCAGCTTGGGGAAGACGACCAGGGCCACGCCGATCATGGCGAAGACGTTTCCGTGCTCGGCGGTCAGCGCGGTCGTCCAGTCGGTGACGACGTGGCCCTCGGTGAGGACGTGCCACAGCCCGTTGACCACGACGACGGCGTTCAGGGCGAGATAGACGCCGACCAGGGCGACGGCGACGCCGATGGCCTCCAGGAAGCCCTTCAGGAACACCGCGCCGAGCAGCGCGACGAGGATCATGGTGATCAGCACCTGCTTGTCGTGCAGCGCGGACTCCAGGTGCGGGTTCTCCACCAGGTGGGTGGAGGCGTCCGCCGCCGACAGGGTGATCGTGATGAGGAAGTCGGTCGCCGCGAAGCCGAGCAGCGTCAGGACGAACAGCTTGCCCTTCCAGAACGACAGCAGCCGCGCCAGCATCGCGATCGAGCCCTCACCGCGCGGGCTCTCCTCCGCCACCCGCCGGTACACGGGCAGCGCACCGGCCAGGGTGACGATCACCAGGACGATGGTCGCGACGGGGGAGAGGAGCCCGGCGGCGAGGGCCGCGATGCCGGGCTGGTAGCCGAGGGTCGAGAAGTAGTCGACGCCGGTCAGGCACATCACCCGCCACCAGCGCTGGCCCTTGTGCCCTGCATCGGCGGCCGGTTCCTTGGGCCGGGAGGGCTTGCCCTTCCCCATGTCGGAGAGCCCCTCCAGCATCCACGCGCGCAAGCGCCCACTGCGCATGCGCGTATCGGTCGTGGTGGCCATGGGTGCTCCTGAGCTGTTCGGGTGAAGGTTTCCGGCCATCGCACGGATGGCCGAGTCAGCGTAAGCACGCCGGGGCGCGTCGGCCCGCCCGTAGGCGTCAGGGAAGCGTCAAGATCCCCGGTGGGGGCGTCGGATCCCTCACACCCGCGGGCGTGCGCAGGACCCGGGCGGCGGCCGTGATCCCCGTATCCGACGGCGATCCGTCTCATCAGGGATCCGTCAAGGACCCCTCGGTCCGACACCCCCGGCACCTCGCCGGGCGGACTCTGGACGCAGGGGTCCGCCGCCGGCTTCTGCGAGGTGTGTCATGACGTTCCCGCCGCTCTCGACGTCCTCGGTCCGTGACACGTTCGCGGTCCTCGCCGGTCTCCTCGGGCCGTTCCTCACGGCTCTCGTCCTGCTGCCGCTCCGCGCGAGCGTCACCCACACGAACCTCGCGCTGCTGCTCGTCGTCGTGGTCGTGGCGGTCTCCGCGCTCGGGAACCGGCTCGCCGGGGCGCTCGCGGCCCTCTCGGCCGCCGCGTGGTTCGATTTCTTCCACACCGAGCCGTACCAGAGCTTCCACATCCAGGACCGGGCCGATGTCGAGACGGCGGTCCTGCTCCTCGCCGTCGGCCTGATCGTGTCGCAGCTCGCCGCTCGCGGCCGGACCCTGGGCCGCGCCGCGCTCGCGGACGCCTCGCACCTGGAGCGGCTGCACGGCATCACGCGCCTGGCCCGGCACAGTACCGAGGCCGACGAGGTCGTCCAGCGGGTGCGGCGGGAACTGGTCGACGTACTGGACCTCCGGGCGTGCCGCTTCGTGCACGGGGACTCCACCGGAGGGTCGGCCCGCCTGGAGCCGGACGGCAGCGTGACCGTGCCCGGCTGGATCTGGGACCTCGAACGGCAGGGGTGGCCGTACGAGGAGATCGAACTGCCCGCCGTCGTCCACGGGCGCTGCCGGGGCCGTTACGTGATGACCCCCGCGCCCGGGACGGGGCCGTCCCTGGAGGCGCGGCTCGTCGCCGTCGACCTGGCGGTCCAGGCCGCCGCCGCACTCGACGCCGACCCGACGCCGGACGCCGTGCGCGATGACCATGCTCTGTCAGATCCGGACACCGCACGGGCGCCGACCGCTCCTAGAGCCAGTCCCGCCGCTTGAAGACCACGTACAGGCTCGTGCAGACCACCGCCATCAGCAGGATCGCGAACGGATACCCGCCCACCCAGTGCAGCTCCGGCATGGTGTCGAAGTTCATCCCGTAGATGGTCCCGACGAGGGTGGGCGCGAAGAGGATCGCGGCCCAGGCGGAGATCTTCTTGATCTCCTCGTTCTGTTCGAAGCCGGCTTCCGCCAGGGCGCGCATCTCGGCGTTCTGCTGTTGGGTGACCAGGGTCGCGTTGACCGTGAGGATGTCCGTCAGGGCCTGGCGGAAGCCGTCGACGCGCTCGCTGGTGTGGGTGACGTGGTCGGCGACGTCGCGGAGGTAGCGCTGGAGCTCCTCGTCCGTGCCGTACTTGGCGAAGCCGGCCATCAGGGCGTGGAGCATGCCCACCAGGGGGCGGGTGGCGCGCTGGAACTCGACCATCTCGCGCGAGAGTTCGTAGATGCGGCGGGAGACCGCCGGGTCGCCGCCGAAGACCTCCGTCTCGATCTCGTCGATGTCGTTCTGGACGCCCGCCACCACCGGGGCGTAACCGTCGACCACCGCGTCGAGGATCGCGTACAGGACCGCCTCGGGGCCCAGGGCGAGCAGGTCCGGGTTCTCCTCCATGCGGTGGCGGACGGCCGAGAGGTCCGGGGCGGCGCCGTGCCGGACCGTGATGAGGAAGTCGGGGCCCACGAACACGTGGAGCTCGCCGAAGTCGACCTCCTCCGGGGCGTCGAGGTAGCGGGCGGCGCGCAGGACGACGAAGAGCGTGTCGCCGTACCGCTCCAGCTTCGGGCGCTGATGGGCTTCCATCGCGTCCTCGACGGCCAGCTCGTGCAGGTCGAACTCGGCGGCCAGGGAGAGGAGTTCCTCCTCGGTCGGGCGCTGCAGGCCGATCCAGGCCATGCCGTCGGGGTGCCGGCGCAGCTGGCGGAAGGTGTCGGCGAGGGTGGTGGGGGAGGAGACCCGGCGGCCGTCCCGGTAGAGCGTCGACTGCACCACGCTCGGTTCCACCGAGGGCGGCCGTCCGGACGAGGCCTCGGGCGGCGGTTCGGGGTGGCGGCGCCAGGCGGCGCGGGGGCGGCGGTCGGACATCGTGGCTCACCTCCTCCTCGGTCTGTGGCCGAGAGCAGGATATATGGGGTGAATCGCCGTGGCCCCGAGATGTGGAGCCAAGCCGTCGGCTCATATAGGACAGGAACTGTCCTCGATCATCGGTAGCGTGCCGGTCATGGCCCTCAAGACGACCCACCCCGTGCTCGGCCGCCGCGCCCTGAACCGCGCCACCCTCGACCGGCAGCTCCTCCTGCGCCCCGCCCCGCTCGGCGTCGAGGAGGCCGTCGCCCACCTGGTCGGCCTCCAGGCCCAGAACACCAAGCCCCCGTACTACGCGCTCGCCGCCCGCCTCGACGGCTTCCGGCCCGAGGACCTGTCCGCCCTGATGGAGTCCCGGCGGGTCGCCCGTATCGTCTCCCTCCGGTCCACCGTCCACACCCACACCGCCCGCGACGCCGTCGGCCTGCGCCGGCTCGTCCAGGCCGGGGCCATCGACCGGGAACTGCAGATGTTCCGCAAGGGGCTCGACGGCGTCGACCTCGACCGGCTCACCGCCCTCGCCACCGCGTACGTCGAGGAACGGCCCCGCACTCCCAAGGCGCTGCGGGAGCACCTCCTCCAGGAGTGGCCGGAGGCCGACCCGCCGGCGCTGACCATCGCCGCCCGCTGCCTGCTCCTGATGGTGCAGGTCACCCCGCGCGGCCTGTGGGGCCGCAGCGGCCAGGTCGCGCTCACCACCACCCGGGCGTGGTTCGACGGCGAGGAGGACGAGGCCGCCGACCTCGACGAGACCGTACGGCGCTACCTCGGCGCCTTCGGCCCCGCGTCCGTCAAGGACATGCAGACCTGGTGCGGTCTGACGCGACTGCGCCCCGCCTTCGAACGGCTGCGGCCCGAGCTCCTCGTCTTCCAGGACGAGCGGGGCACCGAGCTCTTCGACCTCCCCGACGCGCCCCGCCCCGACGCGGACACCCCGGCGCCGCCCCGCCTCCTGCCCGAGTTCGACAACCTGCTCCTCTCGCACGCCGACCGCACCCGCGTCATCCCCGCCGAGCACCACGGCCGCACCTGGACCGGCAACCAGGCCCACCGCACGTTCCTCGTCGACGGCTTCCTCGCCGGCATCTGGCGCCTCGACGAGGCGAAGGACCGCACGACCCTCACGCTCGAACCCTTCGCACCCCTGCCCCGCGCGACCGGGACCGCCCTCGAGGCCGAGGCGGAGCGCATCCTCCGGCTGACGACGCCTCCCGGCACCCCGTACGACATCGTCTGACGGCCGAAACATCGTCTGACAGCCGAAACTACGGCAGTGCCCCCGCCCGCCTGGCCGCCACCACCGCCTCCAAGCGGGTGTGGGCGCCCAGCTTGCGCATCGCCGAGCGGAGGTAGCCCTTCACCGTCTCCGGGCGCAGGCCCAGGCGCTCCGCCGCCGTCGCGTTCGTCGCGCCGGAGGCGACCGCCGCGAGGACGTCCGTCTCGCGGGGGGTGAGGGCCACGCCCGGCACCCGCGACGGGGCGGAGGCGGCCGTCTCCAGGCGGCCGCACACCGCGAGGAGCCGCGCCCGCAGCTCCGGGTCCAGGACCCGCGGCGCGAGCTCCCGCAGCTCCCCGTACGCCTGGCGGACCTCCTCCCAGGACGGGCCGGGCGCCGGCGGCGCGAGCAGCTGCCGGACCTCGTCCCGTACCGCGAGGGCCTGCTCGACGTCACGCGCCGCCGCCATCGCCGCGTCGAAGACCCGCTCGCCGATCGGGAGGGACTCCCGCAGCGCCCCGTACAGCACGCCGCGCACCTTGCGCCGTACGACGACGGGGACGGCGATCACCGAGCGCAGGCCCTCCGCCGAGACCGGGGCGTCGTACTCGTGGGTGATGTGCCGCGACGACGGGTAGTCCGTGACCGCGCACGGCCGCGACAGCGCCAGGCACTTCCCGCCCAGGCCGGAACCCGCCGAGATCGCCAGGCCCCGCAGCGCGGGCGTCACCGCCCCGCTCAGCTGGGCGATCCGCATCGTGCGGCCCGTCGCCCCCTCATGGAGCAGCCCGCCGAAGACCACGGGCAGCCCGCTGGCGCGCTTCAGCCGCAGCAGCGCCGTACGCAACTCCACCGCTTCCACCATCTCGGGCACGGAAACACTCCTTCACCCCCGAACGGGGGTAGTGAGACCTGGGTCACCGATTACACGATGTCCGGGACAGGTCCCGCAATGAGGAGGACACATGACGCCCACGAGCGCGACCGGCGCCACGGAGAGGTTCCGGGCCGCCCGGGACTTCCTGCTGCAGCATCGCGAGGACTACGAGACGGCCTACGAGGGCTTCGCCTGGCCCCGGCCCGACCGTTTCAACTGGGCGCTCGAATGGTTCGACGTCATCGCACGGGACAACGACCGGACCGCGCTGCACATCGTCGAGGAGGACGGCTCCGAGACGCGGGTGGGTTTCGCCGAGATGTCCGCCCGCTCGAACCGGGTCGCGAACTGGCTCCGGGCCCGGGGCGTGCGCGCCGGCGACCGGATCATCCTGATGCTCGGCAACCAGGTCGAACTGTGGGAGACCGTGCTCGCCGCGATGAAGCTGCGCGCCGTCCTCATCCCTGCCACCCCGCTCCTCGGCCCCGCCGACCTGCGCGACCGCGTCGACCGGGGCCGCGCCCGGCACGTCATCGTGCGCGCCGAGGACACCGCCAAGTTCGACGACGTCCCCGGGGACTACACCCGGATCTCGGTCGGCGGCGACGGGGCGAACTGGCTGGGGTACGAGCTCGCCGACCAGGAGTCGGACGTCTTCGAGCCCGACGGCGTCACCCTCGCCGACGACACCCTCATGCTGTACTTCACCTCCGGCACCACCGCCCGTCCCAAGCTCGTCGAGCACACCCACGTCTCGTACCCCGTCGGGCACCTCTCGACGATGTACTGGATCGGCCTCAAGCCCGGCGACGTGCACCTCAACATCTCCTCGCCGGGCTGGGCCAAGCACGCCTGGTCCAACCTCTTCGCGCCGTGGAACGCCGAGGCGACCGTCTTCATCCACAACTACACCCGCTTCGACCCGGCCCGGCTCATGGACGAGATGGAGCGCAACGGCGTCACCAGCTTCTGCGCCCCGCCGACCGTGTGGCGGATGCTGATCCAGGCCGACCTCGGCCAGCTGAAGACCCCGCCGCGCGAGGTCGTCGCCGCCGGCGAACCCCTCAACCCCGAGGTCATCGAGTCCGTGCGGCGCGCCTGGGGCGTCACCATCCGGGACGGCTTCGGCCAGACCGAGACCGCCGTCCAGGTCTCCAACAGCCCCGGGCAACGGCTCAAGGAAGGCTCCATGGGCCGCCCGAGCCCCGGCTTCCGGGTCACCCTCGTCGACCCGGTCAGCGGTACGCCGGACGTCGAGGAGGGCGAGATCTCCCTCGACCTCGCCGCCGACCCGGTGGGCCTGATGACCGGCTACCACGGCGACCCGGAGCGTACGGCGGAGGCGATGGCCGGCGGCTACTACCGCACCGGCGACATCGGCTCCCGCGACGCCGACGGCTACATCACGTACATCGGGCGCGCCGACGACGTGTTCAAGGCGAGCGACTACAAGATCTCCCCCTTCGAGCTGGAGAGCGCGCTCCTGGAGCACGAGGCCGTCGCCGAGGCGGCCATCGTCCCCGCCCCCGACCCGCTGCGGCTCGCCGTCCCCAAGGCGTACATCGTCCTCGCGGCCGGCTGGGAGCCGACCGAGGAGACCGCGAAGGTCCTGTTCGCGCACTCGCGCGCGGTCCTCGCCCCGTACAAGCGCGTCCGCCGCATCGAGTTCGCCGACCTGCCCAAGACCGTCTCCGGCAAGATCCGGCGCGTCGAACTGCGCCGGCTGACGGCGGAGGGCGGCGGCCAGGAGTACGTGGAAGGGGACCTGCGATGACGATCTCGTACGCACACGGCGTGTCGGAGACGCCGCTCCTCGGCGACACCATCGGCGCCAACCTCGACCGTGCCGTCGCCGCCTGGCCCGACCGCGAGGCCCTCGTCGACGTCCCCACCGGGCGCCGCTGGACGTACGCCGAATTCGGCGCGGACGTCGACCGGTTGGCGTCCGCGCTGCTCGGCAGCGGGGTCCGCAAGGGCGACCGGGTCGGGATCTGGGCGGTGAACTGCGCCGAGTGGGTGCTCGTCCAGTACGCCACCGCCCGCATCGGCGCCATCATGGTGAACATCAACCCGGCCTACCGCGCACACGAGTTGGAGTACGTGCTCAAGCAGGCCGGCATCTCCCTGCTCTTCGCCACGCTCACCCACAAGACGAGCGACTACCGGGCGATGGTCGAGCAAGTGCGCGGCGCGTGCCCGGAGTTGCGCGAGGCCGTCTACTTCGGCGACCCGAGCTGGGACGAGCTGCTCGCCCGGACGCCCGGGGAGCTCCGCCCGGAGCGGCTCTCCTGCGACGAGCCCGTCAACATCCAGTACACCTCGGGGACGACGGGCTTCCCGAAGGGCGCCACACTCTCCCACCACAACATCCTCAACAACGGCTACTTCGTCGGCGAGATGATCGCCTACAGCGAGCAGGACAGAATCTGCATTCCTGTCCCGTTCTATCACTGTTTCGGCATGGTCATGGGCAACCTCGCGGCCACCTCGCACGGCGCCTGCATGGTCATCCCGGCCGCCTCCTTCGACCCGGCGGCCACCCTCCGGGCGGTCCAGGAGGAGCGCTGCACCTCCCTCTACGGGGTGCCGACGATGTTCATCGCCGAGCTCAACCTGCCCGACTTCGCCTCGTACGACCTCTCCACGCTCCGCACCGGGATCATGGCGGGCTCGCCGTGCCCGGTCGAGGTGATGAAGCGGGTCGTCGCCGAGATGAACATGGCGGAGGTGTCGATCTGTTACGGCATGACCGAGACCTCTCCCGTCTCCACCCAGACCCGCCGCGACGACGACCTGGAGCGCCGCACCGGCACCGTCGGCCGGGTCATGCCGCACGTCGAGGTCAAGGTCGTCGACCCGGCGACCGGGCTGACCGCCGGGCGCGGCACGGCGGGCGAGCTGTGCACCCGCGGCTACAGCGTGATGCTCGGCTACTGGGACGAGCCGGAGAAGACCGCGGAGGCGATCGACGCGGGCCGCTGGATGCACACCGGGGACCTCGCGGTCATGCGGGACGACGGCTACGTGCAGATCGTCGGCCGCATCAAGGACATGATCATCCGGGGCGGGGAGAACGTGTACCCGCGAGAGATCGAGGAGTTCCTCTACGGACACCCCAAGATCGCGGACGTCCAGGTCGTCGGCGTCCCCGACGAGCGGTACGGCGAGGAGATCCTGGCCTGCGTGATCCCGCGCGACCCCGCCGCCCCGCCCACCCTGGACGAGATCACCGCCTTCTGCCGCGACCGGCTGGCCCACTACAAGATCCCGCGCAGGGTGGAGATCCTCACCGAGTTCCCGATGACGGTGAGCGGGAAGGTACGGAAGGTGGAGCTGAGGCAGAGGTACGGCTCCTAGCGGTTCTCCTCGCTTCCGGTCGCTTCCCGGCGGCTCCTAGACCACCTCCCGGCGCATGCAGACGCGCGGCCAGAGCGACAGGCCGTGGGCCGCCTCGGCGCGGCTGATCGCGCGCAGGCCCTCCGTGAGCGCCGGGTCGGAGTCGTCGAGCGGGCGGAAGCCGAGGCGGGTGTAGTACGGGGCGTTCCACGGGACCTCGGTGAAGGTCGTCAGGGTCAGGGCCGCCATGCCCTGCTCCCTGGCGGCCGCCGCCAGGTGCTCGATCAGCGCCCGGCCGACGCCCCGGCGGGCGGCGTCCGGATGCACCGACACCTGCTCGATGTGGGCGGCGCCGTCGACCGTGTCGGTCAGCAGGTACGCGACCGGGCGGTCGGCGGCGTCCACCGCGACCCACGCCCGGCCCGCACGCCGGTACGTCTCCAGGACGTCCAGGGGCAGCGGGTCGTCGTCGGCGATCGCCGCCATGCCGAGGGAACGGAAGGGCTCGCCCGCCGCGCGTTCGATGTCCTGGAGCAGCGGGAGTTCGGCCGGAGCGGCCGCTCTGATGCGCATAGGACAGTATGGCGCGGGCTCAGCAGGGGGCGCCGCCCGCACCCGGACCGCCGTCGGGCGGTGGTCGGTCGTACGCACCGGGAGCACCGCTTGCCGGGGGAAGGCCGTACGTACCCGGAGCACCTTCGGCGGGGGGCCGACCGCCGGTGCCGCCGCCGTCGTCCTCCCGGGGACGGTCGAGCAGCCCGCCGTCGCGCGAGAACCGCGGCAGGAACAGGGCCAGGGCCGGATCGCCGTACAGCGCCACGTACAACTGGACGAGCCACCCGTCCGTCACCTCGCGCCGGTGCGCCGGCAGCGGATACCGCTCCCGCAGACCGGTGAGCAGCCGCCGCGCCGCCGCCGTCGTGTCCGGCAGCCGCAGCAGCGCCACCGCCACGAGGACCGGCGGGACCCCGGCCGCGAGCGCCCGGGCGAGGCCCGCCCCGGAGGCCCCGGTCACGAACGGGCCCGCCAGCGCGGTCAGCGGCACGCACCCCAACAGCACCCTGGCCGTCCAGAGCCGCGCGAGCGGCCGCAGCAGTCCCGCCCCGCGCAGCTCGCCGCGCAACGCGTCCACGGCCCGCCGGGCCTCGGGGCGCTGCGCGAGCCTCCGCAGTGCGAGGGCCCGGTGCAGGGCCCCGTGCACTCCGAGCTGCACGGGGTCACGGGTGCGGCCCGGTCCGCCGTTGGCCCGAATCGTACGTTTACGGCCCGCGGCGACGGCCCCGCGCTGGTGCAGGGCCACGAGCGCCACGGTGACGGCCGCCCGGCGCCCGCCGCGCAGCAGCGCGAGCGCCTGGGGCGGCGGCAACGCGGCCGTCCCGCCCTCCGCGCTGCGGGTTCCGCCGCTCCTCAACAGCAGGGCGGCGAGCAGCAGTTCGCCGCAGGCCGCCCCGATGAACCACCACGTCCCCGTCGGCATCATGCCCACCCCCCGAGGGTGTTGTGCCCGGCCGAGCGTGATCGTCACGCGTGAATGGCCGATTTCGGATGCCGAGGAGTTGTGAGGCTCAGGCGCCGCCCGCCGTGAGTTCGGCCGCGGCGTGGTTGACCGGCTGCGGGGTGCCGGTCAGGTCGAGGACGAACAGCGGGAGACCGACCTCGGCGGCGCGGGAGCGGGCCTCCGGGGTGTAGCCCGCGAGCGAGAAGAACACGCTCACGGTGGCCCTGCTCAGCCCGTTGAGCCAGAGACACTCGACGGCCCGCAGCCCGGTCGGCCGGGTGCTCGGGTCGACCTGGGCGACGAGCCCGGGAGCCCGCAGATCCACACCGGACGAGGGCCGCTCCTCGGCCTTGACGACGTCCCGGAACCCGAGCCACCGCAGATACCCGGCGGCCGCCGCGACGGCGTCCCGGGAGGTCCGGATCGTCACGGGCCGAAAAGCCCCGCGAAGGGGAGCGGGCCGCGGCGCGGCGGTCGACAGGGACACCCGCACGGGGTACCGCTCGGAAAACGGCCGGAGCAGCCCGGGGCCGCCCCCGTCCGCGCCGCCCCCGTCCGCGCCGCGCCCGGCGCCGCCGCGGGCCTTCGGCCCCGGTCCGAACCAGGGGGAGCCCGCCTCGCCCGACCCGGCGGGCCCGGTTCGGGGGCCCTCGCTCCCGCCCCGCCCACCGGCGGCACTGCCGGCCGCCTCGTCGGCCCCGGTGGGGGAGCCGGATACACCTCCGGCCGCCTCGTCGGCCCCCGTGGGGGAGCCGGGTACAGCTCCGGCCGCCTCGTCGGCCCGGCCACGGTCCGCCCCGGCGGCGCCGCCGCCCGTCCCGACCCCGCCGGACCCGGCCCCGCCCGCCCCCGGGCCGTGCCCCGTATCACCCCGGCCAGTGGCCCCGCCGCTCGTACCGGCCTCGCCCGGATGAAGCCCGTCCGCACGGGGACCGGCCGTGCCTGCCCTGCCGGTGCAGGGTCCGCCGGTGCCGGGTGCACTCGTACCGAATCCGCTCGACCTGCGACCGCCCGCACCGGATCCACTCGCCCCGCGACCGTCCCCAGCAGACCCACTCGCCCCCAGGCCCCGCCCCGCACCACCCCTCGCGGCGTCCGCGGCGCCCCCGGCCCCGTCCGATCCGGCCACCCCGTCCGCCGGGGCGTTTGAAGGGGTGCCGGTTCGTCCCGGGGGTGGGGTCCGGGGGTGGACAGGTACGCGGAGGACCGTTCCGCACGGGCAGCCCAGCTCCGGGTGGGGCCAGTCGTTGTCGCGGCCGCAGGCGCCGCAGCGGACGGTGACCCATTCGTCCGCCCAGTTCCGCTGCGTGATCGCCTCCGCGGCCGCCCCCGCCGTGACCGGCGCCGCGACGGGGCTCCCGCACGCGCAGGGGAAGACGGGCGCCGCGTACGCCTGCGTGCGCAGGCATTCCGGACAGCGCACCGGTACCGACTCGCCCACAGCCCAACCCCCTGTCGTTCCCGCCCCATCGTCCACCCATCCGACGGCCCGGGGGAGGATGTTCGGCCACTTCCGTGATCCCGGCGGGCGGACCTCTCTTGACGGCTCTCCGAACCCCCACCTACATTGCTTCCGTATAGCAGAACAGCATTTCCGCATTACGGAAACAGACGGGGTCGGCCTCCCGAGACGAGCCGCCCGCCTGGATCCGCCCGGCCGAAGCAGGAGCACTCCCATGCCTCGTATGACCGCCGCCGCAGCGGCCGTTGAGATCCTCAAGCGCGAAGGCGTCACCCAGGCGTTCGGCGTCCCCGGCGCGGCGATCAACCCCTTCTATCGCGAGCTCAAGAACGTCGGCGGCGTCAGCCACACGCTCGCCCGCCACGTCGAGGGCGCCTCCCACATGGCCGAGGGCTACACCCGTGCCAAGGCCGGCAACATCGGCGTCTGCATCGGTACGTCCGGCCCCGCCGGCACCGACATGATCACCGGCCTGTACTCGGCCATCGCGGACTCCATCCCGATCCTCTGCATCACCGGCCAGGCCCCGGTCTCGAAGCTCCACAAGGAGGACTTCCAGGCCGTCGACATCGCGACGATCGCCAAGCCGGTCACCAAGGCCGCGACGACCGTCCTGGAGGCCGCACAGGTCCCCGGCGTCTTCCAGCAGGCCTTCCACCTGATGCGCTCCGGCCGCCCCGGCCCGGTCCTCATCGACCTCCCGATCGACGTCCAGCTGACCGAGATCGAGTTCGACCCGGAGACCTACGAGCCGCTGCCGGTCTACAAGCCGCAGGCCACCCGCGCGCAGGCCGCGAAGGCGCTGAGCTTCCTCCTGGAGTCCGAGCGCCCGCTGATCGTCGCCGGCGGCGGCATCATCAACGCCGACGCCACCGACCTGCTCGTCGAGTTCGCCGAGCTGACCGGCGTCCCGGTCATCTCCACCCTCATGGGCTGGGGCACCATCCCGGACGACCACGAGCTCGCCGCCGGCATGGTCGGCGTCCAGACCGCGCACCGCTACGGCAACGCGACCTTCCTGGAGTCGGACTTCGTCCTCGGCATCGGCAACCGCTGGGCCAACCGCCACACGGGCTACAACCTGGAGGCGTACACCAAGGGCCGGAAGTTCGTCCACGTCGACGTCGAGCCGACCCAGCTCGGCAAGATCTTCGCCCCCGACTACGGCATCGCCTCCGACGCCAAGGCCGCCCTGGAGCTCTTCATCGAGATCGCCAAGGAGCTGAAGGCCGCCGGCACCCTGCCGGACTTCTCCGCCTGGGCCGCCTCCGCGCAGGAGCGCAAGGCCACCCTCCAGCGCCGCACGCACTTCGACAACATCCCGATCAAGCCGCAGCGCGTCTACGAGGAGATGAACAAGGCCTTCGGCCCGGAGACCCGCTACGTCACCACCATCGGTCTCTCCCAGATCGCGGCCGCGCAGTTCCTGCACGTCTACAAGCCGCGCCACTGGATCAACTGCGGCCAGGCGGGCCCGCTCGGCTGGACCATCCCGGCCGCGATCGGTGCCGCCACCGCCGACCCGGAGACCCCGGTCGTCGCGCTCTCCGGCGACTACGACTTCCAGTTCATGATCGAGGAGCTGGCGGTCGCCGCCCAGCACAAGGTCCCCTACGTCCACGTCCTCGTGAACAACGCCTACCTCGGTCTGATCCGTCAGGCGCAGGGCGGCCTCGGCATCAACTTCGAGGTCAACCTCGAGTTCGAGAACATCAACACCCCGGAGATCGGCGTCTACGGCGTCGACCACGTCAAGGTCGCCGAGGGCCTGGGCGTCAAGGCGATCCGCGTCGAGGACCCGAACAAGCTGGGCGAGGCGCTGGAGGAGGCCAAGAAGCTGGCCGTCGAGCACCAGGTCCCGGTCGTCGTCGAGGCCATCCTGGAGCGCATCACCAACATCGCGATGAGCAAGACGGTCGACATGAGCGACGTCACCGAGTTCGAGGACCTGGCCACCGAGCCCGGCCACGCGCCGACCGCGATCAAGGCCCTCCAGGTCTGATCGTCCCCCTCGTCAGAGGAACCGACCCCCGCCCCGAGGAGCACCGGGACGGGGGTCTCCCTGTGCCGCGGAGGCCTCAGCCCTCTTCCTGCGCCCGCACGAGCACCCCGCCCGCCTCCGTCCACTCGTAGAGCACCGAGCGGCCCGACCGGCCCCGCCGGACGAGCCCGGCGTCGAGCAGCACCTTCAGATGGCGGCCGACCGACCCGAGCCCCTGCCCCGTGAGCGCCACCAACTGGCTGGTGGAGAGGGGGGTTTCGAGCCGCACGAGCACCCCGGCGCGGGCGGTCCCGAGCAGGGTCCCCAAGGCCTCCGGGACCGTCGGGCCGGCCGCGTCCGCGAGGGCTCCCGCGCAGGCGTAGACGACCGCGTACCGATCCGTCCCCTCCCACGACACCCACCCCGTGGCCGGCGTCACCGGCACGAAGAGCAGCCGCCCCCGGTCGACCGAACGCGGGGGATAGTCACGGGTGTTGACCTGGAGCCGCCCGTCACCGAGCCAGCGCAGCTTCCCCGGGCACAGCTCGTCGAGCGCCGCCGCCCAGCCTCCCCGGCTCAACAGGGCCGTACGGGCCGTCACATCGGCCTCCAGGACCCTTCGCCGCCGCGCCCACTCCGGCAGCACGGTCTCCCGCCACACCCAGCCGAGCACGGCCGCGAGCCGCTCCGGCAGGTCCCGTGCCGAGCGCAGCGGCTCCGGCACCGGGCCGCCCATCGCCACCGCCAACTGGTCGACGGCGTCGGCGGGTTCAGTCGCGCGGACCGCCTCGACCTCCTCCTCGAAGCTCTGCTCGCGGTCGCCCGGCGGGGTCGGGGTGAGGAAGTCCGCGTTCCAGGTGGGGCCGATCGCCGCCCGCACGAGCAGCGCGTCGAGCGGCTCGGCGGCGAGCCGCTCCCGGAACGCGGGCAGGTGCCGCACGAGCCAGGCCCGCTCGCCCGGGTGCGCCGACGCGGCCGAGTGGAGGGTCTTGAGCGAGGCGACGGTCTCGGCGAGCGGCGACAGGACGAACGAGCTCGTCGCCAGGGTGTCCGTGCCGATCCGCCACCAGCCCATGTTTCGCCTCCCCGCGAAACACTACCGGTGCGCGCCGCGCTCTCCGAGACTCCCCGCATGCCCCGCTACCGCGCCCTCTTCCGCACGGCCGAGTTCACCCCGCTCTTCCTCACCGGCGCCGCGCACACCGCCGCCCAGACCGTCGCCGGGCTCGGTCTCGCGACGCTCGTCTTCCGCGCGACCGGGTCCCCGTTCCTCTCGGCCCTGGCCCTCTTCGGCCCCTCGCTCGCCCAACTCCTCGGCGCGGCCACGCTGCTCTCCGCGGCCGACCGGCTGCCGCCGCGCGCCGCGCTCTCCGGCATCGCCCTGTTCTTCGCGCTCGGCACCGCCGTCCTGGCGATCCCCGCCCTGCCGGCCTGGGCGGTCTTCGTGATCCTGCTCGCCGAGGGGCTCGCGGCCTCGCTGGGCGGCGGGGTGCGGTACGGGTTCCTCGACGAGATCCTCCCGCGCGAGGAGTACCTCCTCGGCCGCTCCGTGATGAACATGGCCACCGGCGCCTTCCAGATCGGCGGCTTCGCCACCGGCGGACTCCTCGTCGCCCTGCTCTCGCCCCGCGGCACGGTCCTCGCGGGCGCGGGTCTCTACCTCGCCGCCGCCCTGGCGGCCCGCCTCGGCCTCGGGGCGCGACCGCCGCGCGCGGCCGGGCGGCCCTCGGCCGCCGAGACCTGGCGCACCAACGGCCGCCTCCTGGCCGACCCCGCCCGCCGCCGCACCTACCTCGCGCTCTGGGTGCCGAACGGCCTGATCGTCGGCTGCGAGTCCCTCTTCGTGCCGTACGCCCTCGACCACGCCGGGCTCCTCTTCGCCTGCGGCGCGCTGGGAATGCTGGCCGGCGACACCGCCGTGGGCCGCTTCGTACCCGCGCGCCTGCACGAGCGGATCCGCTTCCCGCTCCAGGCCCTCCTGGCGGCCCCGTTCCTCCTGTTCGCCCTGAACCCCGGCCTCCCGCTCGCACTGGTCCTCGTGACGCTCGCGGCGGTCGGCTACGGGGCGAGCCTGCTGCACCAGGAGCGCCTCATGACCCTGGTCCCGGAGAACCTGAGCGGCCACGCCCTCGGCCTCCACACCTCAGGAATGCTCGCCCTCCAGGGCGCCGGCGCAGCCCTGGCCGGCACCCTCGCCCAGTACACCTCCCCCCGCACGGGCATGACCCTGCTCGCCCTCGCCTCACTGACGGTGACGCTCCTGCTCGCCCGTGCGGAGGGGAGGGGCGCCGCATCGCGGGAGCGCTCCGCTGTGGAGGCGTAGCAGCCGGCGCGGAAACGAAGAAGAGCGCGGAACCAGGGACCGTAAACCTGGTTCCGCGCTCTCCCGTGGTGACCGCCCGACGGCACGAGGCTGGCGCGACAGGACGTTCGCGCCGCCGGGCGGTGGCTCTGGAGATCCCCCGGAAGGGGGGGCGTTGGGACCGCGGCGGTGCCGACGGGCGCCGGGCTGGTCCCCTTCCTTCAGGTCAAGAAGGGGGCCCGGCGTCCTTACCACCGCACTGGCTCGGAGCCGCCGCGGTCCTCACGCTTGTCCGGTTCGCCGACCACCCCTCATCCGGGCCGGCGATCCGGACCGCGTACGGCACTGACCTCCCGTCAGGTGCCGTACGCAGTCTGAGAGCTCAGTCCTCGCGCAGGGCGCGGACGGCCTCCTCGACGCGCTTGCCGTAGTCCGCGTCGGCGGCGGCGAAGTGCGCGAGGTTCTTCTCGATGACGTCCTCGCGGGAGACCTGGGACAGGCCGCCGGCGATGTTGGCGACGAGGCGCTTCTTCTCGTCCTCGGACATCAGGCGGTAGAGCTCGCCGGCCTGGAAGAAGTCGTCGTCCTTGGTGTGCGCGGGCGCCTCGTGGGTGCCGGTCCAGCCGTGGATCGCGAGCGGCGCGGAGAGCGCGGCGTCGGTCTGGGCCGGGCCCTGGTACGAGTTGGGCTCGTAGTTCTTGTCGTGGCGCGAGCCGTTGCGCAGCGCCATGGCGCCGTCGCGGCCGTAGTTCTGCGCGGTCGTGGCCTTGGGGGCGTTGACCGGCAGCAGGGTGTGGTTCACACCGAGGCGGTAGCGGTGGGCGTCCGCGTAGGCGAAGAGGCGGCCCTGGAGCATCTTGTCCGGCGAGGGGCCGATGCCCGGGACGAAGTTGTTCGGGGAGAACGCGGCCTGCTCGACCTCGGCGAAGACGTTCTCCGGGTTGCGGTCGAGGACCAGGCGGCCCACGCGCTGCAGCGGGTAGTCGCTGTGCGGCCACACCTTGGTGAGGTCGAACGGGTTGAAGCGGTAGTCCGCGGCCTCGGCGGCCGGCATGACCTGGACGTACAGGGTCCACGAGGGGTTCACACCGCGCTCGATGGCCTGGAGCAGGTCCGTCTGGTGCGAGTTGGCGTCCTTGCCGACGAGCTCGGAGGCCTGGTCGGCGGAGAGGGAGCGGACGCCCTGGTTCGTCTTGAAGTGGTACTTGACGAAGAAGGCCTCGCCCGCCTCGTTGGTCCACTGGTAGGTGTGGGAGCCGTAGCCGTTCATGTGACGGTACGAGGCCGGGATGCCGCGGTCGCCCATGAGCCAGGTGATCTGGTGGGTGGCCTCGGGGGCGTGTGCCCAGAAGTCCCAGACGTTGTCCGGCTCCTGCTTGCCCGTGAAGGGGTCGCGCTTCTGCGAGTGGATGAAGTCGGGGAACTTGATCGGGTCCTTGATGAAGAACACCGGGGTGTTGTTGCCGACGAGGTCGTAGTTGCCCTCTTCGGTGTAGAACTTCAGGGCGAATCCGCGGGGGTCGCGGACCGCGTCCGCGCCGCCGAGCGAGTCGGCCACGGTGGAGAAGCGGATGAAGGTCTCGGTCTTCTTGCCGACCTCACCGAGGAAGTTCGCCTTGGTGTACGCGGTGACGTCGTCGGTCACCTCGAAGTAGCCGTACGCGCCGGAACCGCGGGCGTGCACCACGCGCTCCGGGATCCGCTCACGGTTGAAGCGCGCGAGCTTCTCCAGCAGGTGCTGGTCCTGGAGGAGGAGAGGGCCACCGACGCCGGCGGTGGCGGAGTTCTGGTTGTCGGCGACGGGGGCGCCGGACTCGGTCGTAAGCACGCGCTTCGACATGGTGACCTTCCGTACGGGAGCTCTGCTGACGGTCCGAGGAGCGTAAATTCGGCCTGAACAGAACGTCAACAGTTTGTTGAAAATGAAGTGTGGTGTTCCGGTCGGCGGCGACGCCTGGGCGCGACAGGACAGGTTGTCAGCGCCGCCGCCGACCGGAAATCAGGGGCCCCGATGGAGGGGCGGGGGATCAGACCTGCTGGCCGGAGAGGCGCTCGACGGCGCGCAGCAGGGCCGAGTGGTCCAGGCCGCCGTCACCCTGCGCGCGCAGCGAGGCGACGAGCTGGGCGACGACCGCGCCGACCGGGAGGGCGGCACCGACGTTGCGGGCGGCGTCGGTGACGATGCCCATGTCCTTGTGGTGCAGGTCGATCCGGAAACCGGGCTTGAAGTCGCGGTTCAGGAAGTTGTCCTTCTTGCGGGTCAGCACGGTCGAGCCGGCCAGACCGCCGTTGAGGACGTCCAGGGCGGCCTGGAGGTTCACACCCGACTTCTCCAGGAAGACCACGGCCTCGGCGCAGGCCTGGATGTTGACCGCGACGATCAGCTGGTTGGCGGCCTTCACCGTCTGGCCGGAGCCGTGCGGGCCACAGAGGACGATCGTCTTGCCGAGGGTCTCCAGGATCGGGAGGGCCTCGTCGAAGTCGGCCTGCTCGCCGCCGACCATGATCGAGAGCACGGCCTCGATGGCGCCGGCCTCGCCGCCGGAGACGGGGGCGTCGATGACGCGGATGCCCTTCTCCTTGGCGTTCTTGGCCAGGTCGACCGAGGTCTGCGGGGTGATCGAGGACATGTCCACGATCAGCGCGCCCTGCTTCGCGTTCTCCAGGATGCCCTCGGGGCCGTAGGAGATGGCCTCGACCTGCGGGGACGCGGGCACCATCGTGATGATGACGTCGGCGTCCTTGACGGCCTCGGCGATCGAGCCGGCCGCGGCGCCGCCGGCCTTGGCCAGGCGGTCCAGCTTGTCCTGCTCCAGGGTGAAGCCGGTGACCGAGTAGCCGGCCTTGAGGAGGTTCTCGGACATGGGGGAGCCCATGATGCCGAGGCCGATCCAAGCGATCTTGGGGAGGTTGCTCATGAGGGTGCCTCTCAAAACAAGGTGGTACGGGGAGGGGGCCTGCGTCAGCGGGCGGGGCGGGCCTCGGAGGGCAGCCACTCGAAGGACGCGGCGGCGTCGGCGGCCTTGTACTCCAGGCCGACCCAGCCGTCGTAACCGGCCTTCTTCAGCTCGCCGAGGAGCTGCTCGAGCGGCAGCTCGCCGGTGCCCGGCGCGCCGCGGCCCGGGTTGTCCGCGATCTGGACGTGGCCGGTCTTGGCCGCGTACTCCGCGATGACCTGGCTGACGTCCTCGCCGTTCATCGACAGGTGGTAGATGTCGAGGAGGAACTTCGCGTTCCCGAGGCCGGTCGCCGCGTTGACCTTGTCGATGACCTCGATCGCGGAAGGGGCGCTCACCAGCGGGTAGAGCGGCGACTCCGGCTTGTTCAGGGTCTCGACGAGGAGGATCGCGCCGATGCGGTCCGCCGCGCGGGCGGCCAGGACCAGGTTCTCCAGGGCGAGGGCGTCCTGGACCTGCGGGTCCACGCCTTCGACGCGGTTGCCGTAGAGCGCGTTGAGCGCCTTGCAGCCGACCGAGGCGGCGAAGTCGGCGGCCACCTCGATGTTGGCGCGGAAGCGGTCCGACTCTTCCCCGGGTACGGAGAGGGCTCCGCGGTCCGGGCCGGGGAGCTGCCCGGCGTAGAAGTTCAGGCCCACCAGCTGGGTGCCGGCGTCCTCAAGAGCCTTCTTGAGGGCGTCGAGCTCGCTCTGCTCGGGGGTGGCGGTGTCGATCCAGGGCCACCACAGCTCGACCGCGGTGAAGCCCGCCGCGGCGGCGGCCGCGGGGCGCTCCAGGAGCGGGAGTTCCGTGAAGAGGATCGACAGGTTCACATCGAAGCGCTGGTCCGTGCCTGCGCCTTCTGAGAAGCGGGCCATGAGGGGCGGCGCTCCTTCCGTATTGCGGAAGTAAGTTTCTGTCTGACGGAATGTTGCAAGGCGGGCCTCGCACTTGTCAAGAGGTCCCCGCAGGTCCGGGGCTCCCGCGGGGCCGGGTGGGGCCGTAGCGTGGGGGCCATGGAGCGTTTGAGAGTGGAGTTCACGACCGAGCCGTTCGACCTCGACGAGGCGCCGGCGCACGCGGTCGTGGCCCGTGAGGTCATCCAGTCGGCCCAGCTGGACGCGGTCGACGTCGGCCCCTTCGGCAACACGGCGGAAGGCGGCGCCGACGCGGTGCTCACCGCCGTCGACGCGCTGCTGCGCAGGTCGCTCGCGGCCGGCGCCACCCGCGTCTCGCTCCAGGTCAACGTGATCGGGGAGGGCGAGAAGTGAGCGAGCACCCCTTGGTGGCGGCGGTGAAGCCGCTGGTGGACGCCATGGGCGCCGAGCTGCTCGGCCCCGCACAGGCGGAGGCCGACGACGTCGTCCTGTCCTGGGAGGGCGAGGACGTGCTCGCCGTGCGCCTGCCCCAGCTCTCGGACTCCCTGGACCACATCCTCGCCGCGATGGAAAGACGGCACGGGATGCCACTGGCCGAACTGGACCGCAAGGCGAAGCAGGAAGTCGTCCGGATCCTGGAGGCACGCGGTGCCTTCTCGGTGCGCCATGGGGTGGAGACGGTGGCCGGGGCGCTCGGCGTCAGCCGTTTCACGGTGTACAACTACCTGAACCGCGAGACCGCCCTGAACAGGGAAAAGGCCACGAAGGGCGAGTAGTTGATCATGCGTGGCAGGGAGCCGTCGTCCAGATGTCGGGACGACGGCTTTTGTATGGCCGAGTTTTCAACAAAGTGTTGACGTTGTGTTGCGGAGGGCGTTAGCTATCCGCAGCCCGTCCGACGCACAGCGAAAAACAGCCACGGAGGCTTCCCGTGACTTCAGGTACGACACCGGGCCTCACCCGGTTCAACACCTCCTCGGACAGCGAGGCCGTAGCCGCGCTCCACGAGGTGTGTTCCAGTTCGGCGTGGGGGAGCAAGCTGCTCGCCCAGCGCCCGTACTCCACCGCCGAAGCCCTCTTCCTCGCCAGCGACGCCGCCATGGCCGAGCTGACCGCGGAGGACCTGGCCGAGGCGATGGCGGGGCACCCGCCGATCGGTCGTCCGAAGGCCGGGGACCCGACCTCCTCCCGCGAGCAGAGCGGGATGGCCGGCGCCTCCGCGGAGCTCAAGGCCGAGATGCTCGAACTCAACCTGGCCTACCAGGACAAGTTCGGTCATGTCTTCCTCATCTGCGCCACCGGCAGGACCGGCGAGCAGATGCGCGACGCGGTCCGGGAGCGGATCGGCAACGCGCCCGAGACGGAGCGGGAGATCGTCCGCACCGAACTGGGCAAGATCAACCGCATCCGGCTGACCCGTCTCGTCGAGACTCCCGAGGAAGAGAGCTGAGCATGAGCACCGACACCACCGCCTCGGTGTCCACACACATCCTGGACACCAGCATCGGCCGCCCGGCCGAGGGCGTGGCCATCACGCTCGCGGCCCGCAGCGGCTCCGACGCGGAGTGGGTCACGCTCGGCGGCTCCGCCACCGACGCGGACGGGCGCTGCAAGGACCTGCCGGCGCTGCCGGAAGAAACCACCCACGTACGTCTCGACTTCGAGGTCGAGACCTACTTCTCCAAGAAGCAAGCCGAGGCGCAGCAGGACGCCCCCCGCGTAAGGGACAGCGGTGCGTTCTTCCCGGAGGTGGCGATCACGTTCGCCGTCAAGCCGGGCGAGCACTACCACGTACCGCTGCTGCTCAACCCGTTCGGCTACTCCGTTTACCGAGGGAGCTAGCAGACATGCCCACGATTCTCGGCCAGAACCAGTACGGCAAAGCAGAGAACCGCGTCGTCAAGATCACGCGGGACGGCGCCACCCACCACATCAAGGACCTGAACGTCTCCGTCGCCCTCTCCGGCGACCTCGACGACGTCCACCTCACCGGCTCCAACGCCCACTGCCTCCCCACCGACACGACGAAGAACACCGTCTTCGCGTTCGCCAAGGAGTACGGCATCGAGTCCGCCGAGCAGTTCGGCATCCACCTCGCCCGCCACTTCGTGACGAGCCAGGAGCCGATCAAGCAGGCGCGCATCCGGATCGAGGAGTACGCCTGGGAGCGCATCGCCTCCTCCGACGCCAACTCCAAGTTCATCGGCGCCGACGAGGTCAACCACTCCTTCGCCCGCAAGGGCCAGGAGACCCGCGTCACCCAGATCACCTACGACGGCGAGAAGTGGGAGGTCATCTCCGGCCTCAAGGACCTCGTCGTCATGAACTCCACCAACTCGGAGTTCTGGGGCTACATCAAGGACCAGTACACGACGCTCCAGGAGGCGTACGACCGCATCCTGGCCACCCAGGTGTCCGGCCGCTGGCGGTTCAACTGGACCGACGACGACCAGCGCATGCCCAACTGGGAGCGGTCCTACGAGCAGACCAGGAAGCACATGCTCGAGGCCTTCTCGGAGACGTACTCGTACTCCCTCCAGCAGACGCTGTACCAGATGGCCACGCGCATCATCAACCACCGCTCGGAGATCGACGAAGTCCGCTTCTCGCTCCCGAACAAGCACCACTTCCTGGTGGACCTCGAGCCCTTCGGCCTGAAGAACGACAACGAGGTCTACTACGCCGCCGACCGCATGTACGGCCTCATCGAGGCCACCGTCCTCCGCGACGGAGCCACGGCGCAGATCCCGGTCGACATGACCAACCTCTAAGCGGCATCCGCGTGACCGGACCCGCCCGCCCGCAGTCGGGCGGGGCCGGTACAGCGGACCGGAGGGAACGACAATGGCTCAGCCTGTAAAGTGGCCGGCACCCGCCGAAGGCCCGTGTTCCACCCCGTCCACCACCTTGGCCCCGGCCGAGTGCCACCCGGTGGACGAGAAACTCCCCGCCTCGCGGCTCGTCCCCGCGGCACTCCAGCACATCGCCGCCATGTACGCCGGCGTCGTCACCCCTCCGCTCATCATCGGCCAGGCCGTCGGCCTGGACGCCGCAGGAATGACCCGGCTCATCGCGGCCAGCCTGCTCATCGCCGGCTGCGCGACCATCCTGCAGACCCTCGGCCTCGGACGCTTCGCCGGAAACCGGCTCCCGTTCGTGAACGCCGCCTCCTCCGCCGGTATCGCCCCGATGCTCGCCATCGCCGAGACCAGCGCCCCCGGACACCAACTCCCCGCCATCTACGGCGCGGTGATGGTCGCCGGAGTCTTCTGCCTCGCCGTCGGCCCCTTCTTCGGCAAGCTCCTCCGCTTCTTCCCGCCGCTCGTCACCGGCGTCGTGATCACCCTCATCGGCGTCACCCTGATGCCCGTGCCCGTCGGCTGGGCCCAGGGCGGCGACAAGACCGCCGACGACTTCGGCTCCATGAAGTACCTGGCGCTCGCCGGCTTCACCCTCGTCGTCATCCTGCTCTTCCAGCGCTTTGGCAAGGGCTTCGTCAAGCAGATCGCCCTGCTGCTCGGCCTGCTCATCGGCACCCTCGCAGCGATCCCCTTCGGGATGGCCGACTTCGGCGCCCTGCGGGAGGCGCCCGTCGCGGCCCTGCCCGCGCCCTTCGCCTTCGGCGCCCCCGAGTTCCAGCCCGCCGCGATCCTCTCCCTGTGCATCGTGATGCTGGTCCTCATGACCGAGTCGAGCGCCGGCATGCTCGCCCTCGGCGAGATCTGCGAGCGCCGCAGCGACGGCAGGACCATCACCCGCGGCCTGCGGACCGACGGCATCGCCACCCTGCTCGGCCCCGTCTTCGGCGGCTTCCCGACCTCCGCCTTCGCGCAGAACGTCGGCGTCGTCTCGCTGACCCGCGTCCGGTCCCGGTACGTGGTCGCCGTCGCCGGCGGCGCCCTCCTCGTCCTCGGGGCCTTCCCGGTCCTCGGCGCGATCGTCTCCATGGTCCCGATGCCCGTCCTCGGCGGCGCCGGCATCGTCCTCTTCGGCTCGATCGCGGTCAGCGGCATCCGTACCCTCTCCGAGGCCGGACTCGACGACAGCTCCAACATCATCCTGGTGGCCGTCGCGCTCGGAGCGGGCATCATCCCGCTCGCCGCGCCCACCTTCTACGCCGGCTTCCCCGCCTGGGCGCAGACGGTGCTCGGCTCCGGCATCAGCGCGGGCGCGCTCGTCGCCGTCCTGCTGAACCTGTTCTTCCACCATCTCGGCACCCGGAGCCGTCACACCGCTCCGGCACTCAAATCCTCCTAGGGTCCTGCCGTGCCCGAACCATCCCCGAGGAATGAAGGAAGCACCGCCATGGCAGCACCTTCGGCAGCCCAGCGCATCGTCATCGAGAACGCGGCGATCGCGACCGTCGACGCGAACGACACCGAGTACGCCTCCGGGTACCTCGTCGTCGCCGACAACAGGATCGAGTCCATCGGCGCCGGCAGGGCGCCCGAGGGCCTGGAGAACGTGGTACGCCGGATCGACGCCACCGGTCATCTGGTGACGCCCGGTCTGATCAACACCCACCACCACTTCTACCAGTGGATCACCCGCGGCCTGGCCACCGACCACAACCTCTTCAACTGGCTGGTCGCGCTCTACCCGACGTGGTCCCGGATCGACGAGTCGATGGTCCGCGTCGCCGCCCAGGGCTCCCTGGCGATGATGGCCCGCGGCGGTGTCACCACGGCCATGGACCACCACTACGTGTACCCGCAGGGCTCCGGCGACCTGTCCGGCGCCATCATCGGCGCCGCCGCCGACATGGGCGTCCGCTTCACCCTGGCCCGCGGCTCCATGGACCGCAGCGAGAAGGACGGCGGCCTGCCGCCGGACTTCGCCGTCGAGACCACCGAGGGCGCGCTCGCCGCGACCGAGGAGACGGTGCGGAAGTACCACGACGCCTCCTTCGACGCCATGACCCAGGTCGCCGTCGCCCCCTGCTCGCCCTTCTCCATCTCCACCGACCTGCTCCGCGAGGGCGCCGCGCTCGGCCGCCGCCTCGGCGTGCGCATGCACACCCACGGCTCGGAGACCGTGGAGGAGGAGAAGTTCTGCCACGAGCTCTTCGGCATGGGCCCGACGGACTACTTCGAGTCCACCGGCTTCCTCGGTGAGGACGTGTGGATGGCGCACTGCGTCCACATGAACGACTCCGACATCGAGGCCTTCGCCCGCACCAAGACCGGTGTGGCGCACTGCCCGTCCTCCAACGCGCGCCTCGCCGCCGGCATCGCCCGCGTACCGGACATGCTCAAGGCCGGCGTCCCCGTCGGCCTCGGCGTCGACGGCACCGCCTCCAACGAGTCCGGCGAGCTGCACACCGAGCTGCGCAACGCGCTCCTCATCAACCGCCTCGGCGCGCACCGCGAGGCCGCGCTCAACGCCCGCCAGGCCCTGCGCCTCGGCACCTACGGCGGCGCCCAGGTCCTCGGCCGTGCCGACAACATCGGCTCGCTGGAGCCCGGCAAGCTCGCCGACTTCGTCCTCTGGAAGATCGACGGCCTCGGCCACTCCTCGATCGCCGACCCGGTCACCGCCATCGTCTTCGGCGCGGCGGCGCCGGTCACCGCCTCCTTCGTGAACGGCAAGCAGATCGTCGAGAACAACCGACTGCTGTTCGCCGACGAGGAGCAGATCGCGCGCGACGCGCGCGCGGAGGCGCAGCGCCTGGCCCGGATCACGGCCCAGAGCTGACCCTCCCCATGGAGTCCGACCGAGGGGGACGGCCCTCGGTCGGTCGCCGCGGACCCGAGCGGGGTCCACGGCAGCCCGACCGGGTGGTGCCGTACACAGAAGTACGGCACCACCCGGGACGGTGAAGCGTGCCCGCACCCCCACACCGGGCCCCCGTCCCCCCGCCGCACCCTCCCGCGGCACCGCTCGCCCCCGGAGCGCGCCGCACCCGCGGCACCGCTCCGCTCCGGAAGCGCGCCGCACTCCCGCGGCACCGCTCCACCCCGCACCGAGCCGCACCTCCTGCACCTCGCACCGCATCGCACCACCTCCCTGAACCCCGCGTCGCCGCCGACGTGTAACCGACCGGAGGAACCGCCGTGGCCGCCAAGCCCCAGGTTCGCAATGCACCAGACGCAGGCCCCGCCCCCGAAGACCGCGAGAAGCATCCGGTCGACGAGACGCTGCCGCCACTCAAGATGCTCACCAGCGGCCTCCAGCACGTCGCCGCCATGTACGCGGGCGTCGTCGCCCCGCCCCTGATCGTCGGAGCGGCCGTCGGCCTCTCCGGCACCGAACTCACCTTCCTCACCGGCGCGAGCCTCTTCACCGCCGGTCTCGCCACCTTCCTGCAGACGCTCGGCGTCTGGAAGATCGGCGCCAAGCTGCCGTTCGTCAACGGCGTCACCTTCGCCGGCGTCGCGCCCATGCTGGCGATCGTCGACACCACCGAGAACAAGGCCGACGCGCTCCCCGTGATCTTCGGCGCGATCATCGTCGCCGGACTCCTCGGCTTCGCCGCCGCCCCCTTCTTCTCCCGGCTCGTGCGGTTCTTCCCGCCGGTCGTCACCGGCACCGTGATCACCCTCATCGGCGTCTCCCTCCTCCCGGTCGCGTTCGGCTGGGCCCAGGGGCCCAACCCCAAGGCCGCGGACTACGGTTCGACCACGTACCTCTCGCTCGCCGGCATCACGCTCCTCGTGGTCCTGCTGCTCCGCCGCTTCACCCGCGGCTTCCTCAAGCAGGTCGCGGTCCTGGTCGGCCTCGTCCTCGGCACGCTCATCGCCATACCCTTCGGCGTCACCGACTTCAGCCCGGTGAAGGAGGCCGACATCGTCGGCTTCCCGTCCCCCTTCCACTTCGGCGCCCCGCAGTTCGCCCTCGCCGCGATCATCTCCATGTGCGTGGTCATGCTCGTCTCCATGACCGAGTCGACCGCCGACATGCTGGCGCTCGGCGAGATCGTCGAGCGGCCCGCCGACGAGAAGACCATCGCGGCCGGCCTGCGCGCCGACACCCTCGGCTCGGCGCTCAGCCCGCTCTTCAACGGCTTCATGTGCAGCGCCTTCGCGCAGAACATCGGCCTGGTCGCCATGACCCGGATCCGCTCCCGCTTCGTCGTCGCCAGCGGCGGCGGCTTCCTGGTCCTCATGGGCCTCTCGCCGGTGGCCGCCTCGCTGATCTCGGTCGTCCCCCGGCCGGTCCTCGGCGGCGCGGGCGTCGTCCTCTTCGGCTCGGTCGCCGCGAGCGGCATCCAGACCCTGGTCAAGGCCGGCCTGGAGAAGGACAACAACGTGCTGATCGTGGCCGTCTCGCTCGCCGTCGGCATCATCCCGATCACGAAGCCGGAGTTCTACCACGCCTTCCCGGAGACCGCCCAGATCATCCTGGACTCCGGTATCTCGACCGGCTGCGTGGCCGCCGTCCTGCTCAACGTGGTCTTCAACCACCTGGGCCGCGGCAGCGACGCCGACGACGTCACCGCGCCCATGGAGCCCGGCGAGGAGATCTCCGGCAGCGCCGGCGCGAAGGCGGCGCACGCCCACTGAACCCGCTCCTCGTCCCCCCGCCCGCCCCGGCCCCCGCGCACGCCGCGGGGCCCGGGGCCGCGGCGCGTGCCGACGCCGCGGGGCCTGGAACGGTGGTGCGTGGCGACCGCACGGGGCCCGGAGCCGTGGCGCTCGCCGACCGCACCGCGCCCGGAGTCGTGGTGCTGGTCAATCCCAATACCTCCACTGCCACGACCGCGATGATGACCGCCATCGCCCGGCGCGCCCTGGGCCCGGACCGGCCCGTGCGGGGCGTCACCGTCGCCCGGGGCCCGCGCATGCTCACCGACCCGGACGCCCTGCGGGCCGCCGCCCCCGAGGTCCTTGCCGCAGGCCTGCGTGCCACGGCCGGGGGCGACTGCGCCGCCCTCCTCGTCGCCGCCTTCGGCGACCCGGGCCTCGCGGCACTGCGCGCGGCGCTCGCTCCGACCGGGGTCCCGGTGGTCGGCCTCGGCGAGGCGGCACTCCTCGAAGCGGCCGCCGACGGAACGCCCTTCGGTATCGCCACCACCACCCCGCTCCTCGCCGACGCCATCCACGCGCGCGTGACCGCCCTCGGCCTCGGCGACCGGTACACCGGCCTCCGGCTCACCGCCGGCGCCCCCGAGCGGCTCTCCGCCGACCCGGCGCTCCTCCTCGACCGGCTTGAGCGCGCCGTCCGTGCCAGCGCCGAACGCGACGGCGCCCGCGCCGTCGTCATCGGCGGCGGCCCGCTCGGCGAGGCGGCGGAGGAACTCCACGCCCGCTGCGCGGTCCGCGTCGTCGCCCCGATCCCGGCGGCCTGCCGCGCGATCACCGGCCTGCTGACGGGCTGACGGCCGATGGCGGGCCTCACCGCTCCACCGCGATCCGCCGACGGCACTCCGCGGCCAGCGACGGGTAGGCGGCGGCGATCGCCTCGTACAACCGCCGCCTCAGCAGCCGCTCGGCCTCGCCCCGGCCGGTCTCCCCGTAGAGCCCGTCGAGCAGCGACTCGTACCGCGACAGGGCGTGCCGCAGATAGCTCACCTGCCACCGGACGAGCGCTCCGGTGGGCGGGCCGACCCGTACCCCGGAGGGGTCAGGACCGGGACTTCGGGCGTCAAGGAGGTGCCGGTGCCGCGCGGCCCGCCGCTCCAGTTCGGGCCCCGGCAGCAGGGGCACCTCGATCGGTTCCGCGCGGATCGCGGTCAGGACGGCCGCCCGCCGCCGCTCGGCGTGGAGCCCGGCGGCCGAGGCCCGGGCCCGGCAGAGCGACGCCGTCTCGGTGAACTCGGGCGTCCGCTCCACCGTCTGCACCCGGGCGAGCAGATAGAGCCGCACGGGAGCGAGGGACCAGCGGCGCGGATCGCGGCCCTGCACATCGGGCGTGCCGAGCAGGTCCCGCACCATCGCGTCGGTCCAGCCGCGGCGGCGCACCCCGGCGAGCGAGACATAGGTCGTACGGTCCGTCATGATTCCCCCTGAGTCGACTACGGAGCGTGACGATTCCAGTGAAGCGCACCCCACTGACAACGCCCCCTTGCCGACCCGCCTCCGGCTGTGCGATATAGGTCTGGACCTTTTCGACGGACGGAGGCCGGCCCGTGCAACGCCCGCTCGCCGCAAGCCTGTTGACTGCCCTCGCGCTCACGGTGACCCTCACCGTCAGCGCCTGCTCCAGCGCCGCCGCCCCCGCGCCGAAGGACACCCGGGCGCCCACCGTCCCCACCGGAGTCACCGCCGTCGCCGGCAGCGCGAGCACCGTGCACGTCATGTGGAGCGCGGCCACCGACGACCGCGCCGTCGCCGGATACGCCGTCTACCGCGAGGGCCACAAGGTGAGGGACCTCCCCGCCACCACCCTGATGACCGACGTCGTCGGCCTCGCCCCCGCGACCCGCCACCGCTTCACCGTCCGCGCCCGCGACGCCGCCGGCAACGTCTCACCCCCGAGCGCCACCGTCGCCGCCACCACCCTCCCCGCCGCCGCCGAGGACCGCACGCCCCCGACCGCCCCGACCGCCCTCCGCGTCACCGCCGACGGCAGCCGCGCCGCCACCCTCCGCTGGGCCCCGGCCCGCGACGACACCCGGGTCACCGCGTACGACGTCTACCAGGCCGACACCCGCATCCACACCGTCCCCGGCACCGCCACCACCGCCCACCTCGCCGGTCTGCGCCCCGGCACCGCCTACGCGTTCACCGTCCGGGCCCGCGACGCCGCCGAGAACTCCTCCCCGGACAGCACCCCCGCCGACCTGACCACCGCCCCGTCCCCGGGCGCCCCGCCGAACACCGCCCCCGAGGACCTCACCGCCACGGCCGGCCGGGGCGAGATCACCCTCACCTGGACCCCGCCGAAGACGGGCGCCCCCGTCACCCACCACGAACTCCACCTCAACGGCCGCTTCGCCACCACCATCGTCTGGGGCACCACCCCACCCCCCGGCCGCGCCACCTACACCTTCCCGGTCCAGGACCCCCCGGGCACCCGCTACACCCTCACCCTCCGCGCCCAGCTCCCGGACGGCACCTGGGGCGACTTCTCCGCACCGAGGACCGTGATCGTGCGCTGAGTGCGCTGAGTGCGCTGAGTGCGCTGAGTGCGCTGAGTGGGCTGTGCGTGCTGTGTGGGTTCTGTGGGGTGAACTCCCCTGCCTTTGGCCGAAATCACACCCTTTCGCTCGACCTGACGGCACCTCACCCTGCGAACAGGGGAAGCGACAGGCCGTGGGGGGCGCCGATGTCCGAACCGACCTCCGACCCGCTCTACGTACCCGCCCTGCCCGCCCGGCCGAGCGCGCTCGTCGCGTACGACCTCCTGGCGCCGGACCTCCGGGCCGTCGTCGCGCCGCTCTGGACCGTCCCGCCCCGTGTCGGCCACGAGCGGATCCCCGGGCAGCCGCCGGCCCACCCCCTCGACCCCGACCCCGCCGCACTCGGCGACCACGTGCGCCAGGCCCTGGCGCGCATCGCGCGCGTGCAGCGCGACCGGCCCGCCTGGGTCGACACCGGCCACGTCGAGCGCGAGCCGGGCTTCCCCGGGCTCGGCGCGGTCCGGCCCCCGCTGCGGCCCGTCACCGGCATCGAGCGGGACCCCGCGCAGCAGGTGGCCTGCGCCGAGGCGGCCCGCGCGGGCGGCACCGGCCTCGGCATCCGGGTCCGCCCGGACACCGGCGGGCGGACGGGCGAAGCGCTGTGCTGCGGCCGCCTGGGCCTCCGGGGATGCCCGGACACCGGCGGGCGGACGGCGGAGGCGCTGTGCCGCCTCCTCGAACGGATCTCGTTCGCCCCGTGCCCCCTGGACCTCCTCCTCGATCTGGGCGCCGTCGACGAGGACCAGGGCGCCGACCACATCGCGCTCCAGGCCCTGAACGTCCTCGCCCCCCTCCACCCCTGGCGCACCGTCGTGCTCCTGGCCGGCGCCTTCCCCCGTACCCGCCCCGAGGCGTACGGATCGCCCCTGGCCGAGACGTGCCGGGCCGACCGCCTCCTCCCCGGGCTGCTCCGCCACACCGGCGGCGGGCCCGGTCCGCGGCCCGTCCACGGCGACTACGGGGCGCACGACGCGGCGAGCGCCCACCGGGTCTCCGACACGGAGGACGACCCGTTCCGCGGAGCCCTGCGCTACACCGCCGAACAGGCCTTCCTCATCGGCGAGGTCCCGGCCGAGTCCGGGCACCACCTCACGGTCCGCGCGCTCGCCCGCGAGATCGTCGGCTCCCCGCACTTCAGGGGAGCGGAGTACAGCGAGGGGGACCGCTGGCTCCGGGTCTGCGCCGACGGCAGCGGCCTGCCCGGCACCGGGCACCCCGACTTCTGGATCCGGGCCGGCCACAACCAGCACCTGGCCCATGTCGCCCGCGAACTGCGGCGACACTCCTGACCCGTGGTCCTTGCCCGCCGTAACCGGCTCCCCGGAATTACCCTGGGAAGCGTGGCCGGGACCGTTCTCACCAACACCGGGCTCGACAGCTTCCTCGACGGAGCGCCCGAGCATCGTGACCCCGCGTTCGCGCGGGCCGCCGAAGCGGTCCTGGGACTGCTCGCCCTGCGCGGCGCGGACCGGACGACGGGCGTGCCCGAGCCGACGCCCGGGCTCGTGCGGCAGCTCCTGGTGGAGGACCTGCCGATCTTCGTGTACGCGCCGCCGGGACAGCTCGCCGCCTATCCGGCCGTCCTCGGGGCCCTCGCCGCACGGTTCGACGGAGGGCGGCGCGAGCGGATCGCCACGGTCGTCGCCGAGTCCGCCCCCGACTTCGAGCGCGCCATGAACGACCCCGGCAACCTCACCTGGCACCGCTGGTACGCCTCGCTCCTGCGGACGGTCGGCGCCGACCTCGCCGACCCCGAGGACGTACGCCGCAGGCTCGCCGCCCTGGACGGGGCACCGCTCCCCGACGGGGTGCGCCGCGCCCACCTCATGGGGCGCACCGCCCTCGCCGACGTCCTGCTCTCCGAGGCACTCACGCGCGCGTACGTGCGGGACGCCGAGGCGCCCCCGGCCGCCGGGCCGCTGCTCACCGACCACGCCGTCGCGACCGGCATCGGGCAGCTCGCCGCCGCGCTCCAGGACCGGTGGACCGCCGCCGGGCTCGCCGAGCAGCTCGCGGGACCGTACGCGCGGTTCGCGCCGGGACCCGACGCCTTCCCCCACCTCGTCCTCGCCGACGCCCTCCTCGACGAGCACCTCGACTACTACGGGGACCCCGCCGCCCCCGTACCCCCGCCGCCCGCGATCGAGGCCGGTCCGGTCGAGGAGGACGCCGACAGCCTGATCGGCACCGTGGAGGAGCTCGCGGAGGAGGAGTTCGAGCCGTACGGGGGCGAGGCGCCGCACCTGCTGTACGCCGTCTACCAGCGCGGCTGCGCGGCCGAGTCCGTCGCCCGCAAGGCCGCCGAGTACGAGGACTGGAGCGTCGACCCGGCCCTGGAGGACCTGCCCGTGGCGGTGCCGGACACGGCGCCCGACGCGTACACCGTCCCGCCCGTTCCGGAGCTCGTACGGCTCCTCGGCACGGCCGGCCTGAACGAGGCCGACCGGGCCCGGCTCGAAGGACCGGGCCGCGACCTCGCCATGGTCCTCGACCACCTGGCCGCCACCGGCCTGGTCTTCCGCCGCGGCGACGCCTTCGGGCTCACCCCGCGCGGCGCGGGAGCCGTGCGCTATCTGCTCGCCGTGCGCGGGGTCACCGCGCCCGACACCGCCGAGGCCGCCGCCTGGACCGCGCAGGACGTGGTCGCCGCCGCCGGGGGCTGGTCGGCCTCCGTCGCCGCGCGCGTACTGGCCGACTGGCTCCACGCGCGCGTGGACACCGCCGACGCCTGGTCCCAGCTGCTCGCCGCCCTCGGCACCGTCCACGGCGGCGGCTCGGAGGCGGCCGCCACCCGCGGCCTCTTCGCCGTGCTGGACACCGCCGGAGCGCCGCCCGAAGCGCTGCGCGGCGCCCTGCGCGACCCGGTCATCGGCGCGTACGCCCTGGACGCCCTGCGCGAGCGGGGCGAGCCGGCGGACCCGATCCAGGTGCGGATCTCGGCCCGGGCCCTGCACGTCCTCGACGCGCTGCCCGCCAAGAAGGGCCCTCTGGAGTCCCGCCGCGCCGCCTTCGACACGGCGGCGGCCGCCTGGCCCGGCGGTTCCGCCGCCCTGGTCCGCGCGATGGTCGCGGCGGACCGCCATGAGACCGAGCGGGTCCTGCGCCCGCTCGGCATCACGCTCCCGTGACGGCGTGCGCTAGTTCGCCGTGAGGTACATCCCCGACGTCCCCGTCCCCGCCGTGTTCCGGCAGCTCCGGTTCCCCGTCGGGACGGCGTCGATCAGGGTCAGGCACCGGCCGAGGGCCTGCTGGCCGTAGGCGTTGGGGTGCATCGACTCCTGGACGAGGCCCTGAGTGCTCTGGCTGTCGATCCAGCGGGCCCACTCGCTCGTCGTGGCCGACGGGGGCACGGTCGACGACACCTGCTTGCTCGCCTTCGCGCAGACCTCACGGCCCTGCAGCGCGTCCCGCAGGTCGAGGAACTGCACGCCCTTCGCCGTGGCGACACCCTTGAGACGGTCGGCGATCTGGGGGACCAGGGAGTCGCGGGCCCAGTCGGAGTCGGCGTTCCAGAACGGGCAGCCGCCGGTGTTGGTACGGGACCAGCCGCTCTCCCCGTACCGGTTGTCGACGGAGCGCGGGATGGGGGAGGGGTACGACTGGAGGACGATCCGGTAGTCGCCGGCGGCGTACCCGGCGGTGGTCATGACCGCCCGGATCTCGTCGACGGAGCGGCCGACGTCGGCCATCACACCGTCGATCTTCGCGTCGACGACGGCCTGCTGGTCGTCGTGGCAGTACGAGTACCAGACGATGTAGTCGCTCGCGCAGGTGCTGATGATGTCGGCGAAGCCGAGGTCGTTGCCGCCGACGGACAGCGCGATCAGCTTGACGTCGTTCGCGGCGGCCACGGCCGCCAGCTGGTCGGCCTGGGGCGCCTCGCCCTTGTACGTCTGACCGCCCTGGGAGGCGCGGAAGACGTTCGCCGTCGTCGCCCCGGAGCAGGCGAGGTTGATCAGCGAGCTCGCGATCGGTCCTGCGCTCTTCACCTCGGCGGTGTCCGAGCGGTCGCAGCCGCCGGCGGTCCCGCCGTACACCCGGGACGGGTCGTAGGTGCTGCCCGTCCAGGCGCGGTCGGTGCCGTTGCGGCTGCCGGAGTTCGTGAGGCTGTTGCCCAGCCACCGGCCGGCCTCGCCGGAGATGTAGCTGTCGCCCATGGTGACGACGGCGGTGGGGCCCGCGCCGGGGGCGGCTTGGGCGGCCGGGGCGGCCAGGGAGGCGAGCCCGGCGGCGGTACACAGTGCCAGGAGTGCGCGCAGCGCACGGTGGGGGGACGAAGGCATGGCTGTGCTCCTGCGGTATGCGGTGACGCAGTGACGTGGGGGACAGCCGCCGGCCGGTGGCATGGCGGAATCTCGCACGGCGTGACTTGTTACCGCTAGGTAGCTGCATATCTCGGTTCCGTCACGTCACCTGTGATCACACCGGGAACGCGACGGGGCCCCGCCCCGGCGCTGTGCGACACCGAGGGCGAGGCCCTGTTCAGAAGGCGTGCGGCCGCTGTGCGGTCGGCCGACGTGCGTACGTCAGCCGACCAGCTGCTCGTACGCGGGGAGGGTCAGGAAGTCCGCGTAGTCCGCGTCCAGGGAGACGTGCAGGAGGAGGTCGTGGGCCTGCTGCCACCTGCCGGACGTGAAGGCCTCCTCGCCGATCTCGGCGCGGATCGCGGCCAGTTCCTCGGCGGCGACCTTGCGGGCCAGCTCGGGGGTGGCGAGCTCGCCGTTCTCGAAGACGACGCCCGCGTTGATCCACTGCCAGATCTGGGAGCGGGAGATCTCCGCGGTGGCCGCGTCCTCCATCAGGTTGAAGATGGCGACGGCGCCGAGGCCGCGCAGCCACGCCTCGATGTACCGGATGCCGACCTGGACGGCGCTGACCAGACCCTCGTACGTGGGCTTCGCGTCGAGCGAGTCGATGGCGATGAGGTCGCCGGGCGCGACGGAGACGTCCTCGCGGAGGCGGTCCTTCTGGTTGGGCTTGTCGCCGAGGACGGCGTCGAAGGAGGCCATCGCGATCGGGACCAGGTCGGGGTGGGCGACCCAGGAGCCGTCGAAGCCGTCGCCGGCCTCGCGGTCCTTGTCGGCCTTGACCTTCTCGAAGGCGACCTTGTTGACCTCGGCGTCCTTGCGGGACGGGATGAAGGCAGCCATGCCGCCGATCGCGTGCGCGCCGCGCTTGTGGCAGGTGCGCACGAGGAGTTCGGTGTACGCGCGCATGAACGGGGCCGTCATCGTGACCGCGTTGCGGTCCGGAAGGACGAACTTGGCTCCGCCGTCACGGAAGTTCTTCACGATGGAGAAGAGGTAGTCCCAGCGGCCCGCGTTGAGGCCGGCGGCGTGGTCGCGGAGCTCGTAGAGGATCTCCTCCATCTCGTACGCGGCCGTGATGGTCTCGATGAGGACCGTGGCGCGGACGGTGCCCTGCGGGATGCCGACGTAGTCCTGCGCGAAGACGAAGATGTCGTTCCAGAGGCGGGCCTCCAGGTGCGACTCCGTCTTCGGCAGGTAGAAGTACGGGCCCTTGCCGAGGTCGATCAGACGCTGGGCGTTGTGGAAGAAGTACAGGCCGAAGTCGACGAGCGCGCCGGGCACCGGGCGTCCGTCGAAGGTGAGGTGCCGCTCCTCCAGGTGCCAGCCGCGCGGCCGCATCACGACGGTGGCGAGCTCGTCGGCGGGCTTCAGGGCGTACGACTTGCCCGAACGCGGGTCCGTGAAGTCGATGGTGCGGGAGTACGCGTCGATCAGGT
This sequence comes from Streptomyces sp. NPDC037410, assembly GCF_055602235.1. Lineage (NCBI taxonomy): Bacteria > Bacillati > Actinomycetota > Actinomycetes > Kitasatosporales > Streptomycetaceae > Streptomyces > Streptomyces sp. NPDC037410. The sequence goes on from NZ_JBVJWR010000022.1 coordinate 70,416, forward strand.
TGACCTGGCCGAGGACGACGTTCTCCCAGGTCGGCGCGGAGGCGTCCTCGAAGTCGGCGAGCCAGACCTTCGCGCCGGAGTTGAGCGCGTTGATCGTCATCTTGCGGTCGGTCGGGCCGGTGATCTCGACACGGCGGTCGTTCAGGGCCGCCGGGGCCGGCGCGACCTTCCAGGAGTCGTCGGCGCGGATCGCGGCGGTCTCCGGAAGGAAGTCCAGGGTGGACGTACGGGCGATCTCGGCGCGACGCTCCGCCCGGCGGGCGAGGAGCTCGTCCCGGCGCGGGGTGAACCGCCGGTGCAGTTCGGCGACGAAGGCCAGGGCGGCCTCGGTGAGCACCTCCTCCTGGCGGGGCAGGGGCTCGGCATCGACGACGACCAGGGGGGACGGCGCTGGTGCGGACATGAACTGTCACTTCCTTCAGCGGACTTCACGGGCGGTGCCAGCGGCCGCCGGGCGTCAAGGGGCGGCACGGAGTGCCGCAGGCGCCGAGTTACGGCCGCGAGCGCCCTCGGAACTAGCAGGCGCTTCTGAACAGTGGATACTAGTTTCCTCATGGTGGAAGTTCAATGGTTTGTTGATGTCGAGATTCTCTGGATCGACAGAACATGGCGCTCGGTGCCAGCCTGCGCACTCCCGGTGGATCACTCGGGGTGGATCACTCCGGGGGGATCACTCGCGGTGCGTTCACTCCAGGTGGGACAGATCCGCCTCCGTGTCGATGTCGTACGGCTCGGCCACATCCGAACAGTCCACCGGGGTGATCGCATCCCGGTGCGCCGCCAGATAGTCCCGCGCCCCCCGGTCGCCCACAGCCGTCTCCGCGATCCCCGCCCAGTGCCCCGCGCCGAACAGCACCGGATGGCCCCGCTGTCCGTCGTACGAGGCGGCCGCCAGCGCATCCCGCGATCCGTACGCCGCCCGGACCCGGGCCACCGCCTCCGCCCCGATCCCCGGCTGGTCGACCAGGAGGACGAGCGCCGCGTCCACCCCGCGCGGGTCGGCTGCCAGCGAGGCGAGCCCCGCCCGCAGCGAGGAACCCATCCCCTCCGCCCACTCCGGGTTGTCCACCAGGACGCACCCGGGCAGCTCCGCCCGCTCCCGTACGGCATCGGCCGACGCCCCGAGCACCACGTGCACCACCTCGCATCCGGCCCCGCGCAGCACCCCCACGGCGTGCTCGACCAGCGGCCGCCCCCGATGGGAGAGGAGTGCCTTCGGACGCCCCCCGAGCCGCCTTCCGCCCCCGGCGGCGAGCAGCAGTCCGGCGACGACGGGGGTTCGGTCTTCTGCAGCTGTCATGCCACCTGCATACCTCATCCGGCCGAATCACACGGTCGCCTGAATTCCGTCCACCAAGGGTGGCGCGCCGGGGTGGCGAAGGAGTTAACTGGCCCGCGGCTCACGGCGCCCGACCGCCGTCCGGGGGGTCGGCTCGGGGTGTCCGGAGCGGAGTGCTGCGCACATTGTCGTGCGAGGGGGAGATCCATGTTGCGAAGCGTGGGGCAGAGGCGAGTGACCGGCGAGGGCATGGACCCCAGGGTGGCCGAACTGCGGTCCGCCGTGTCCCGGCTCCGGCGCGAACTGGCCGCGCTCCGGATCGATTTCGCCGACCGCGGCATCGCCGAGGACGAGCTCGCCGCCCTTGACGCCATGGCGCTCAGCGGCGACCCCGAGGTACGGCGGCTGCGCCGTTCCCTGCTGCTCGTCGCGGGCTGCGTCGGCTCCGTCAGCGCCCTCGCCGAGGCGCTCGCCGGCGTCCGCCGTGCCGTCGAGCTCTTCGGGCCCCCGCAGCCCGGGCAGTAGGCCGGCGAGAGGGCCCTTCCGGGTACCCCGGAGGGGGACCTTCCAGTACCCCACGGGGGTCTGCGGGGCCCTGTGCGGTGGCCGAACCAGCGAGAAGGCTCCCATCCTGAGGGAAGGTTCCGCCCCGGCGGTACCGGCCGGAAGGTGGTGGTGGAAGTGACGGCCACGGGTGGTGACGAGGACGAGCGCGACGCGCCGCTCCCCGGCGGCGTCGGGGAGCGGGACGCCGCGCTCTCAGGGGGCGGCGACGAGCGGCATGCCTCGATCCCTGGCGTCGGCGACGAGCGGGAGGCCTCGATCCCCGGCGGCGAGCGCCTCGCCCCGCTCCCCGGCGGCGTCGACCCGCTCGGGGACCCGTTCCTGCAGACGCGGTTCGCGCTGCCTGGACGCCCCGGTACGTTTCTGCGCCGTGAGCGGCTGGTCGGGCACCTCGGGCGGGCGTTGCTGACCCCGCTGACCGTGGTCAACGGGAGCGCGGGGGCCGGCAAGACCCTCCTGGTCGCCGACTGGGCCGCGAACCTCGGGCAGCCGGTCGCCTGGCTGACGCTCGACGCCGCCGTGGACGGCCCCGGGATGTTCTGGGCCCAGCTGCTCCAGGCCCTGAACGCCGCCGGTGTGCCCGTACCCGCCGCGATCGGCTTCCCCGCCGACGCGGCCCGCGTCCATCACACCCTCCTGAGCCGGATCGCCTCGGAACTCGCCGGGCGCGACCGGCCCGTCACCGTGGTCATCGACGAGTTCGACGAGGTGGCCGACCCCGAGGTCGCACGACAGCTGGAGTTCGTCCTGCGGCACGCCCGGCCGGGACTGCGCCTCGTCCTCGTCAGCCGCAGCGAGCCCCTCCTCCCGCTCCACCGCTACCGGACAGCCGGCGAGATGACCGAGATCCGGGACGCCGAGCTGGCCTTCACCACCGAGGAGGCGGTCGAGCTCCTCGACCTGCACGGGCTCTCGCTGTCCGTTCCGGTGGCCGGGGCGCTGGTCGAGCGCACCGGGGGATGGGCCGCCGGCCTTCGGCTGAGCGCCCTGGCGGCGCGGTCGAGCCCGGATCCCGAGCTCTATCTGAAGGAGTTCGAGGCGGGACGGAGCACGATCGCCGACTTCCTCCTCGCCGAGGTGCTCGACCGGCAGTCCCCCGAGACCCAGGACCTGCTCCTGCGGATCAGCGTGCTCGACCGCTTCTGTCCCGACCTGGCGGACGAACTGACCGGGCGGCGCGACGCCGCGACGATCCTCGCGGGACTGCACCGCGCGAACGCCTTCGTCGAGGACTACGGCCACGGCTGGTACCGGCTCCATCCACTGTTCCGGGAGATACTCGGGGCCCATCTGCGCTGCCGCGCCCCCGGCCTCGAACCCCAGCTGCACCGCCGCGCCGCGCACTGGCTCCGGCGCTCCGGCACACTGCGCGAGATGCTGGTCCACGGCGCCGCCGCGCGGGACTGGTCCTACCTCGCCGGGGCCGTCGTCGAGGATCTCGCGATCGGGCAGCTCCTCACCGGCCTCGGCTCGGGAGAGCCCGTGGACTGGTTCGCCGCGATGGAGGGCGATCCATCCGACGCGGCCACGAGCCTCGTCCGCGCCGCATGCGAGCTGTCCCGTACGGACCGTGCGGAGCGGTCCGACCACTCGGACCACTCGGACCACTCGGACCGGTCGGACCGCTCGGATCAGGCGGACCGCTCGGATCAGGCGGACCGGGCCTCCCTCGAACGAGGCCTGGCACACCTCCGCCGGGCGGCCGAACAGCTGTCCGCGGACGACCGCGGCACCCCCGCGGCCCTGCTGAGCTACGCCCTCCTCGGGGCACTGGCCGGGCGGCTCTCCGGCTCCGCGCATCTGGCCGAACAGGCCACCCGGTCGGCCCGCCGCCTGATGGGGCAGATGCCCTCCCGGCTCCTCGACGGGCACCCGGAACTCCGCGCCCTGCTGCTGACCCACGTGGGCGCCTCCCGGCTGTGGGCCGGACGCCTCGACGAGGCCCGGGCCGCCCTCACCCAGGTGGCCGGCGCCCCCCGTACGGCCTCCGTCGCGCTCCCGCGGATGGAGGCACTGGAACATCTGGCGCTCGTCGACCACCTCAACGGATGGCCGAGCGCGGCGGAACGCAAGGTCCTGGCGATGACGGCCGAGGCCGAGCGGTACGGCCTCAGCCGGCCTCAGGGTTCCGGGCTCGGTCAGCTGGTCCTGGCCGCGGTCGCCTTCGGCCGGGACGACGTCGACCGGGCCGAGGCCCTCCTCGCCGGGATGCCCGACCGGCCGCCGGTGGATCCGGTGGCGGCCGCGACCCGGCGCGCCGTCACGGCCGACGTGCTGCTGGCCCGGGGCCGTACGAGCGCCGCCCTGACCGTCGCGACCCGGCCCGTCCCCGCCGCCGACGTCTCGCCCTGGGCGCGGGGCCGTGCCGCCCTGGCCGTCTCGGACGCGCACCTGACCGAGGGCCGCCCGGACGCGGCCGTCGACGTCCTGCGGCAGGTCGCCGGAGACCAGCCGCTGTGCACCGTCGGCACGGCGCGGGCCCACCTCGCCGCCGGGGACCCCGGCACGGCCCTCGACCTGCTCGACGGCCTCGCGGCAGACGGGCGGACGGGACCCGCGGTGGCCGTACCGGCCGCGCTCGTGGGCGCCCAGGCGGCGGCGCTGAAGGGAGACACCGCCACCGCCCGCAGGCTGCTCGCGCGGGCTCTCGTCGAGGGCCGCCGCGAGAACCTCCGGCGCGCCTTCCGGGACGCCGGGCCCTGGATCGGGCCCTTCCTGGCGGAGCCCCCGCTGCGCGCGCTGGCCGCCGGGTGGCTCGTACCGGAAGCGGAACCGCCGGGCGAAGCCGCCCGAGGCGGACCCGGGCCCGGAGCGCCGACGGAGGAGCTCACCGTACGGGAACGCGAGGTCCTGGAGCGGCTCGCCGGGGCGATGTCGACCGAGGACATCGCCGCCGACCTGTACGTGTCCGTGAACACGGTGAAGACCCACCTCAAGGCCGTCTACCGGAAGCTGTCGGTGCACCGCCGCAACGACGCCGTCCGCCGCGCCCGCGAGCTGCGGCTGCTGTGAGCCAGGCGCCCAGCGCCCGGCAACCCGCCGCCCCTCTCACCCGCGGCGGGTGAGGCGGCCGGCGGACGTCCGGGATGTGATGGCGACGAGGGCGGGCTCACTCCCTCCGCTGCCGCCGGACATCGGCGGCCAGGCCCGGCGAGGTGGCGACCGTGAAGAAATGGCGCGCTCTGATCGTGCTCGGGACGGCCCAGTTCCTGATGGTCCTGGACACGTCCGTCATGAACGTCTCCATCAGCCAGCTGGTCGAGGACTTCGACACCGAGGTGACCGCCATCCAGGCCGTCATCACCCTGTACGCCCTCGTCATGGCCGCCTTCATGATCATCGGAGGCAGGTTCGGGGACGTCCTCGGCCGACGCCGGGTCTTCCTGATCGGCATGACGGTCTACGGAGTCGGCTCGGCCCTGACCGCCGTCGCGCCCACCCTCTGGGTCCTGGCCCTCGGATGGTCGATCATCGAGGGGCTGGGCGCCGCCCTGGTGCTCCCGTCCATGGCGGCCCTCGTCGCCGAGTCCTACCGGGACCGGGACCGCTCCGTCGCGTACGGCGTCGTCGGCGGCCTGGCAGGCGCCGGCATCGCGGTCGGTCCGCTGCTCGGCGGCTGGGTGACGACGTACCTCACCTGGCGCCTGGTCTTCGCGGGCGAGGTCGTCGTGGTCCTCGCCGTCCTGCTCCTGAGGCGGGCGATCCCCGAGACGCCCCCGCCGAGCCGGCGTCCCGGCCTGGACGTCGTCGGCGCCGTGCTGTCGGCGGCCGGCCTGGGGCTCGGCGTGCTCGGCGTACTGCAGAGCGGCACCTGGGGATGGGTGCAGCCGCGCAACCCGCCGTTCACCGTCCTCGGCTTCTCCCCCACCCTGTTCGTGATCGGGGCCGGCGTGGTGGTCCTGTTCCTCTTCCGGGTCTGGGAGGAGCGACGGGAGGCCCACGGCGCCGACCCCCTGGTCCATCTGGCCCTCTTCCGCAGACCCGCCCTGAGCTCGGGGCTGATGACCCTGCTCAGCCAGAACCTCATCCTCCTCGGGCTGTTCTTCACCATCCCGCTCTACCTGCAGGTGGTGCAGGGGCTCGACGCCTTCGAGACGGGACTGCGGCTGCTCCCGGTCTCCGTCACCATGCTCGCGGCCTCCCTGGTCGCGGCGAAGCTCGGGCGCAGGATCGGCCCCCGGCGGATCGTGCGGACCGCCCTCCTGCTGCTCCTCGCCTCCATCGTCTGGCTCCTCGGCACCATCGATCCCGTCATCGACGACGCCCAGTTCTTCTCGGCCATGGCGCTCCTCGGCCTCGGCATGGGCCTGCTCGCCTCGCAGCTCGGCAACGTCGTCCAGTCCAGCGTGGGGGAGCGGGAGCGCAGCGAGGTCGGAGGTCTGCAGTTCACCGCCCAGAACCTGGGGTCCGCGCTCGGCACGGCCCTCATCGGATCCCTCCTGATCGGAGCCCTGGCCCAGGCCTTCACCACCGAGGTGGAGAACGACCCGAGGCTCTCGGCGGAGGCGCGCGCGCAGGCCGGCGTCGCCCTGGAGGCCGGGATCAGCTTCGTCCCGACCGACCAGGTCCGCTCGGCGGCGGAGAACGCGGGGCTTCCGCCGCAGGAGGTGGACGCCGTCACCGACTCCTACGCCTCCGCCCAGCTCGACGGCCTCAAGGCGGCCATCCTCGCGACCGGGGGCATCACCCTGCTGAGCTTCCTGGTGACGCGCGGGCTGCCCGGCGCCGGTGAATCACCCGTGCCGGGTGAGGCCGGTGGGGACACGGGGGCGGACCCTCGAAGCAAGGGCCGACCGGCCCGGTGACAGCCACTTCCGGGAGGGGCACGTCATGCAGCACGAGCAGTGCGAGATCCGCGTCGACGGGCTCATGTCGGAGACGCTGATCGGATCCTTTCCCGAGCTGGAGCACGTGATGGTCTCCGGCCAGACGCTGCTGTACGGCCCCCTCCTGGACGAGGCCCACCTCTACGGCCTGCTGGCCCGCTTCCAGTCGCTCGGACTGCACGTGGTGGAACTGCGGCGACTGCCCGAATGACCGAGGCGGTTCCCGACGGGAGAAGGACCCGGAAACGGAGCACGGACATGGACACACCGACGTACCTCGCCTACGACTATCCGCTGCTGAGCATGTTCTGGACCATGCTCTGGATCTTCCTGTGGATCCTCTGGTTCATCCTGCTGTTCCGGATCATCGCCGACATCTTCCGCGACGACTCCATGAACGGCTGGGCCAAGGGCGGCTGGCTCGCCTTCGTCATCCTGCTGCCGTTCCTCGGTGTCCTCGTGTACGTGATCGCCCGCGGCAAGAGCATGGGCGGCCGGGAGGTCGCGCACGCGCGCGAGAAGCAGCAGGCCTTCGACGCGTACGTCCGCGAGACCGCCGCCGGTGACAGCCGTCCCAGCCGCGCCGAGGAACTCGGCCGGCTCGCCGAGCTCCGCACCAAGGGCGACATCAGCGAGGAGGAGTTCCAGCGGGCCAAGAACCTCGTCCTGCACGACGACCGTCCGTCCCCGCCCGCCGGCGGCACCGACGCCCGTCAGTGAGACGGGCGCGAGGAAAGGACACACCGAGATGAACGCCACGCACACCCCTCACGCGTCATCGGCGAAGTACGCCTGGGCCGGGGGCCTGCGGGTCTTCGCCGCCGTCATGCTCGGCATCGCGGGACTGCTCGCCATCTTCCGCGGCATCATGGCCATCGCCGAGGACGAGGTCTTCGTCAGCACGCCCAAGTACGTCTTCCAGTTCGACCTCACCGGGTGGGGCTGGGTCCACCTCGGCCTGGGCATCGTCGCCGTGCTCGTCAGCTTCGGGCTCGTCATGGCGTCGAACTGGGCCCGGTACTGCGGCATCGCCATCGCCGCGCTCGTGATCATCGCGAACTTCCTGTCGCTGCCGTACTACCCGTGGTGGTCGGTCATCATGATCGCGATCTCCGGCTTCATCATCTGGGCCCTGTGTGTCGACCGGGGCGAGGACGCGGGCGCCGGGAGGTAGTCGTGAGCGACCTGAAGTTCGAGCAGAAGGGCTCGATGTCCCGTGCCGAGGCCGCGGCGCAGCTGGAGGCGCTCGCCGCGGCGCTCAGGGAGGGCGGCGAGGCCGACCTCCCGATGGGGCCCGGGGTGCTGAGCCTGAAGATCCCCGACGAACTCCGCACCGAGGTGGAGTTCGAGGTCGGCGACGGCGAGATCGAGCTGGAGATCGAGCTGAAGTGGCCGCTGGGCGGGGGCAAGGCGAAGCCGAAGGAGCAGCCGGAGGCCGAGGCCGAGGCGGCGCAGGAGGTGGAGAAGCCAGAGCCGAAGAAGCCACAGCCGAAGAAGCCCGAAGCCCAAAAGCCCGAAGCCCAAAAGCCCGAAGCTCAGAAGCCCGAGGTCAAGAAGCCCGAGGCCAAGCCCAGGCCGGTGGCGAGGAAGGCCGTCAGACGCACCCCCGCCAAGCGCACATGAGCCGGGGTCTCTCGGGGGTCCGAGTGCTCCGGTTTCACCCGCATGACCTGGCCGCCGTGCCGGTGCGGCCCGGCGGGCGTTGGGTGGAACCGGGACACCCGGACCCCGGAGAAACGGAACCTGCCATGTACGAGATGCACATCGCGCCCGACGACTCCAGCGGACTTCTGGTCTGGCACGTGATCGCCAAGGAGGCGGGCAACAGCCTCTGCGGTCAGCCCGTCGACCGCGGCACGGACGGGGTGCAGACGGACCGGCACTGCCTGTCCTGCATGCGGTCCTTCCAGGACCTGATGAGCGCCCGGGCCTCCTCGTCGGGCCAGGGCCGCCCGGACGGCCTCACCGCCTGATCAGCCGGCGGGCCGTCGCCGTCGCCACCGCCGCCGTGCGCGAGTCCACGCCCAGCTTGGCGAAGATGTGGACGAGGTGGGACTTGACCGTCGCCTGGCTCAGGAACAGCGCCTTGCTGATCTGCTGGTTCGACAGGCCCTCGCCCACCAGCTGGAGCACCTCCAGCTCGCGTTTCGTCAGCGCCTCCGCCGGCGTCCGCATCCGGTCCATCAGCCGGTGCGCGACCGCCGGCGCGAGCGCCGACTGCCCGGCGGCCGCCGTCCGGACCGCCGCCGCCAGCTCCTCCGGCGGCGCGTCCTTCAGGAGATAGCCGGAGGCCCCCGCCTCCACGGCCGCCAGGATGTCCGCGTCCGTGTCGTACGTCGTCAGGACCAGCACCTTCGGCCCGCCCGGCGCCGCGGTGATCGCGGCCGTCGCCTCCGAGCCGTGCATCCCGGGGCCGAACTGCAGGTCCATGAGGACCACGTCCACGCCTCCGGCGGCGGCCAGCTCCACCGCGCGCTCGGCCGTGGCCGCCTCGGCGACCACGGCGAAGTCCGGCTCGGTGTCGAGGACCGCGCGCAGGCCCGCCCGTACCACCGGGTGGTCGTCGGCGAGGAGGAGTCGGATGGTCATGCTTCAGGCTCCAGCGGGGAGGGGGAGGGAAACGGCGACGGCGGTGCCCTGGCCGGGCGCCGACTCGACGGCGAACGAGCCGCCCAGCGACTCCGCCCGCGAGCGCATCGCCGGAAGCCCGAAACCGCCGTCCGACGAGGGGCGTACGGACGCGGGGTCGAAGCCCCGGCCGTCGTCGACCACGTCCAGGGTCACGGACGCGTCCATGAACGACAAGGTGATCTCGGCACGGGACGCCGAGGCGTGCCGCACCGTGTTCGCCAGCGCCGACTGCGCGATCCGCAGCAGCGCCACCTCGTACGGCGTCGGCAGCTCCACCGGCGTACCGCTCACCGAGAAGCGGACCCGGGGTCCCTCTGCGGGCAGGCCGGTGACCGGCTCGCACAGGCGCTCAAGGGCCGCCGCGAGCGAGCCGTGCTCCAGGTCCGGCGGCGACAGCGCCCGGACGAAGCGCCGTGCCTCCGCCAGGTTGTCCTGCGCGGCCTCGCGGGCCCGGCCGATGTGACCGGCGGCGGGGGAGTCCGGCGGGAGCAGCCGCTCGGCCGCCCGCAGCAGCAGCTGGATCGAGGACAGGCCCTGCGCGAGCGTGTCGTGGATCTCCCGCGCGAGCCGCTCCCGCTCGGCGAGCGTCCCCGCGTGCCGCTCGGCCGCCGCCAGCTCCGCCCGCGTCTCGATGAGCTCCTCGATGAGCCGGCGCCGCCGCTCGCTCTCCCGGTACAGCGCCTGGTAGCCGAGGACCGTCGCCACCGCGACCGCCGCGCCGAGCAGCGGCCCGATGAAGACCCCCGGATTGAGCGGGGCGCCGTGTCCCACGTACGAGAGGATCGCCGCGCCCGCCGTGAGGGCCACGACCGGCAGTGACCAGCGGGTGGGCAGCAGGTGCAGCTGGAGGAAGTACAGCGGGAAGGCCAGCCAGAGCGCTTCCGGGGTGAGCCAGAGCAGCCCGAGCCAGGACGCTCCGAGGACCGCCAGCCAGATCGCGGCGGCGCGCCGCGAGCCGCGCACGGACGGCAGGTACGAGCCGGCCGCGTACACCGCGCCCATCACCACCGCCGCGACCGTCCCGGCGACCGAGTCCGCCCGTACCGCCGCCAGGACGAGCAGCCCCGCCATGAGGAGGTGCAGGCAGAGGCGCAGGGCGCGGAGGGCGGGGGTCAGAGAACGGGGATCCATGATCCCTCCAGCGTAGACACCGGGCGACAATCCGGACTCAACCGAAAGTTTGATTACGGAGCCATCCGTGGCGCGATGCCCGTGAGGTACCCCGCGGACCACTCTGGTCTGCATGTTCGTGGCATGGAGAGACCTGAGATTCGCCAAGGGGCGTTTCACCCTCATGGGCACCGTGATCGTCCTGATCACCCTGCTCGTGGGGTTGCTGTCCGGGCTGACCGCCGGACTCGCGCGAGAGAACATCTCCGCGATCACCGGTCTGCCCGCCGACCGGCTGGCCTTCGCGGCGCCGCCGTCCGGGCAGTCGGCCTCCTTCACCAATTCGACGGTGACGGAGGAGCAGTGGCGCGGGTGGGCGGAGCGTCCCGGGGTGACGGCGGCCGATCCGCTCGGCATCCGTACCCTCAACGCCGCCGCCGGGGACCACACCGCCGCCGTCTCCGCCTTCGGCTCGGAGCCGGACGCGGGACTCGCCCCGGGGACCGTCGGCGCGGGCAAGGTCGTCCTGTCCGAGTCGGCGGCGGAGGAGCTGGCCGTGGGCGCCGGAGACCGGGTCCGCCTCGGCTCGCTGGAGGTCACCGTCTCCGCGGTCTCCGGCGACGCCTCGTACAGCCACACGCCCGTGGTGTGGACCTCCCTCGACGACTGGCAGAAGGTCGGCCACAGCGGCACCACCGGGCAGGACCAGGCCACCGTGATCGCGCTGAGCGGCGACGGCGTCGACTGGGCGGCCGGCGACAAGGCCGCCGGCACCGAGGCCCGCACCCTCGACGGGGCCCTCACCGCCATAGGGTCCTACCAGGCCGAGAACGGCTCGCTGCAGCTGATGCGCGGGTTCCTCTTCGCCATCTCCGCGCTCGTCATAGGAGCGTTCTTCACCGTCTGGACCATCCAGCGCAGCGGTGACGTCGCCGTCCTCAAGGCGCTCGGCGCGTCCACCCCGTACCTCCTCAAGGACGCCCTCGGGCAGGCCGTGCTCATGCTCACCGCCGGCACCCTGCTCGGCACCGCGCTCGCGGTCGGCATCGGCGCCCTGGTCAGCGGCGGGAACGTGCCCTTCGTCCTCGAACCGCTCACCGTCCTCGGCCCGGCCGCCGTGATCGTCGTCCTCGGTGTCCTCGGCGCCGCCCTGTCCATCCGGCGGATCACCGCCGTCGACCCCCTCACCGCCCTCGGGAGCGCCCGATGAGCCTCGTCCTCGACGCCGTCACCCTCACCTACCCCGACGGCGACGGCCGGCTCACCGCCCTCGACGCCGTCTCCCTGACCGTCCCCGCCGGCACGCTCACGGCCGTCGTCGGGCCGTCCGGCTCGGGCAAGTCCAGCCTCCTCGCGGTGGCCGCCACCCTGGTGACCCCGGACGAGGGGCGGGTCGTCGTCGCCGGTACGGACACGGGGTCGCTGACCGCCGCCGCCAAGGCGGAGCTGCGCCGCGAGCACATCGGCATCGTCTTCCAGCAGCCGAACCTGCTGCCCTCGCTGAGCGCGGTGGAGCAGCTCCAGGTGATGGCCCATCTGTCGAAGCGTTCGCCCACGGCGGTACGGGGCCGGGCCATGGACCTCCTCGACGCGGTGGGCCTCGCGGACCATGCCCACCGGCGGCCCCACCAGCTGTCGGGCGGTCAGCGGCAGCGCGTGAACATCGCGCGGGCGCTGATGAACGAGCCGTCCGTGCTCCTGGTCGACGAGCCGACGAGCGCCCTGGACCACGAGCGGGGCGCGGCGGTCATGGACCTCCTGGCCACGCTGACGGCCGAGCGGGGGACGGCGACGGTCCTGGTCACCCACGACCGCACGCACCTGGCCCGCACGGACCACACGGTGACGGTCCAGGACGGCCGCCTGACGGAGTCGGTACGGGCCTGAGGTCTGTTCTGACGGACTGGGTACGGGCCTGGGGATCGCTCGTGCCGGGCTCACGCCGGGCTCCCGCCGCACCAACATCGCCCGTCACGCGGAGGCGGCCACGGCCTCGGTACGGATCGACTGCCGTCCCGACGCCCTGACCGTACGGGTCGACGACGACGGGAAGGCGGCGCCGGACGTGGCGCCGACGCCCGGGACGGGGCTGCTCGGGATGCGCGAGCGGGTCACCGCCCTCGGCGGGGGGCTGAGCGCGCGGCCGCGTGCGGAGGGCGGTTTCACCGTCCGGGCCCGGCTTCCCCTGGAGCGGAGCTCGTGATCCGCGTCCTGCTGGTCGACGACCAGCCGCTCATCCGCAGCGGATTCCGCGCGCTCCTCGACCTGGAGGAGGACATCCGGGTGGTGGGCGAGGCGGGCGACGGCCGGGAGGGTCTGGCCCTGGCGGGGGAGCACCTGCCCGACATCGCGCTCGTGGACATCCGGATGCCGGGCATGGACGGCGTCGAGGTGACCCGGCGGATCGCCGCCGATCCGGCGCTCGCCGGGGTGCGCGTGATGATCCTGACCAACTACGGCCTGGACGAGTACGTCTTCGAGGCGCTGCGCGCGGGCGCCGCCGGGTTCCTGGTGAAGGACATCGTGCCGGAGGACTTCCTGCACGCGGTGCGCGTCGCGGGGCGACGCGCTGCTCGCGCCGTCGATCACGCGCAGGCTCATCGACCGGTACGTCGCCGAGCCGTTCGAGACGGGCCGCGCCGCCGCCCTGGAGGAGCTGACCAACCGTGAACGCGAGGCCGTGGCCCTGGTCGCGCGGGGCCTGTCCAACGACGAGATCGCCGGCCGCATGGTGATCACGCCGATGACCGCGAAGACCCACGTCAACCGGGCCATGACCAAACTCGGCGCCCGGGACCGGGCCCAACTGGTCGTCCTCGCCTACGAGTCGGGCCTGGTGTCACCGCGTACGGCCGGGCCCTGACGCACGGCGTCAGCCGAACCAGACGACCAGGCGAACGTTCTCGTCCCCGTGGCAGGCCGCGAGGCCGCGCATGGCCGCCCACACCGGGGCCCAGTCGCCGTCCGGCGGGGCGAACATGCGGGGAGTGAAGGTCACCGGGCGGTAGACGGCGCCGTTCCAGGGGACCTCGGCGCCCGGCGGCCACTCCGGCGGCATCAGGTCCTCGCCGAGGAGTTCCTCCGCCGCGTCGAGGACCTCGACCGGGGTCCACAGCACCTCGTGGAGGACGAGGTCGCCGTCCGGGCCCGGCCGCCATGCGCCGATGTGGTTCCCGTCGGGGCCGTCGCAGAGGGGCCCGTCCCAGTCGACGGCCGCGATCTCTGCCCAGGTGGCGTACGCGTGGCCGCGGTGCAGCTCGTCGCACCCGCGCGGGACCGCGTCCGAGACGTCGTCCGGGCATCCGCGCCCGTCGAACAGGGGGCGTTCCACCTGGAGGACCCCGCCGTGGCCGAAGAGAACCTCGCGGGCGTGCCGGTCGCGCCGGAGCGCGCCGTCCGGCAGGCCGAGGGAGCACTCCCACCGGCCACCGGGCCCGCGCACCTCGACGAGACCGTCGATGTCCGCCCCCACGGAGGCGTCAGCCCTGGCCGTTGCCCGAGGTGTTCGCCAGGGCCGCCGAGAGTTCGAGGGCGACCTCCTGGAGGATCGGGACGATCTTCTCGGTGGCGGCCTCGGTGACCCGGCCCGCCGGGCCCGAGATGGAGATGGCCGCGGCGGTGGGGGAGTCCGGGACGGAGACCGCGAGGCAGCGGACTCCTATCTCCTGCTCGTTGTCGTCGACCGCGTAGCCCGTCTCGCGGACCGCCACGAGCGCGTCGAGGAAGCCGTCCGGCGTGGTGATGGTCTTCTCGGTCGCGGCGGGCATGCCGGTACGGGCGAGCAGCGCCCGGACCTCCTCGGCGGGCGTGTGCGCGAGGAGCGCCTTGCCGACGCCGGTCGAGTGCGGCAGGACCCGGCGGCCGACCTCGGTGAACATGCGCATCGAGTGCTTGGACGGCACCTGTGCGACGTACACGATCTCGTCGCCGTCGAGCAGCGCCATGTTGGCGGTCTCGCCGGTCTCCTCGACGAGCCGCGCCAGGTAGGGGCGGGCCCAGGTGCCGAGGAGGCGGGAGGCGGACTCACCGAGCCGGATGAGCCGGGGGCCGAGGGCGTACCGGCGGTTGGGCTGCTGGCGCACATAGCCGCAGGCGACGAGCGTGCGCATGAGGCGGTGGATGGTGGGGAGCGGGAGTCCGCTGCTGGCGGAGAGCTCGCTCAGCCCGACCTCGCCCCCGGCGTCGGCCATCCGCTCCAGGAGGTCGAAGGCGCGCTCAAGGGACTGGACGCCTCCGCTCGCGGCGGGCTTGGCGGCGTCGGTGGTCCTTGCGCTGGACGTCGGCACGTCAACGGTCCTTTCGGGGCAGGCGGGCAAGGCAGCAGCCTACCGGGCCGCCGGCCGGGGCACATGGTCCCGGTACCGGCGTCAGCGCCGGTCAGGGGGTGTTTGTCCGGTGTCGGTGACGGCCCGGGATGGTCCGGGTCTGGCTCGCATGTGCGGAGCTACGTTCTACTGTACGGAATTTTGATTCCACTTTGTGGAAACGTCCAAGCTGGGTTCGCCGACGGCCGATGCTGGAAGTGTGCCCTTGACGACCCCTCGCCCGGAAGTGAAGACTCCTTTTCAACAGTTCGTTGAAATTCTCAGTTCTCATGCGAGTCAGCTTGAAGAGAGGGGTACGGGTGGACGTCAACCTGGTCCTGCGCTCGACACGGGTCATCACCCCCGAGGGGACGCGCCCGGCGTCGATCGCCGTCTCCGGAGGGACGATCGCTGCCGTGCTGCCGTACGACGCCGAGGTACCCGCCGGCGCCCGGCTCGAGGACGTCGGCGAGGACGTCGTCCTGCCCGGACTCGTCGACACCCACGTGCACGTGAACGACCCCGGCCGCACCGAGTGGGAGGGCTTCTGGACCGCCACCCGCGCGGCCGCCGCCGGCGGCATCACCACCCTGCTCGACATGCCGCTGAACTCGCTGCCCCCGACCACCACCGTGGAGCACCTCCGCGTCAAGCAGGAGGTCGCCCGCGGCAAGGCCCACATCGACGTCGGCTTCTGGGGCGGTGCCCTGCCCGACAACGTCAAGGACCTGCGCCCCCTCCACGACGCCGGCGTCTTCGGCTTCAAGTGCTTCCTCTCGCCCTCCGGCGTCGAGGAGTTCCCCGAGCTCGACCAGGAGCGGCTGGCGAACTCGCTCGCCGAGATCGCGGGCTTCGACGGCCTGATGATCGTGCACGCCGAGGACCCGCACCACCTCGCCGCCGCGCCCCAGCGGTCGGGCGGCGCGTACGCCGACTTCCTCGCCTCCCGCCCCCGGGACGCCGAGAACACGGCCATCGAGAACCTGATCAACCAGGCCCGACGGCTGGGCGCCCGCGTCCACGTCCTGCACCTCTCCTCCTCGGACGCGCTGCCGGCCATCGCCGCCGCCAAGGCCGAGGGCGTGAAGGTCACCGTCGAGTCCTGCCCGCACTTCCTCACGCTCACCGCCGAGGAGATCCCGGACGGCGCCACCGAGTTCAAGTGCTGCCCGCCGATCCGCGAGGCCTCGAACCAGGACGCCCTGTGGCAGGGGCTCGCCGACGGCACGATCGACTGCATCGTCTCCGACCACTCGCCGTCCACCGCCGACCTGAAGACCCCGGACTTCGCCTCCGCCTGGGGCGGCATCTCCTCCCTCCAGCTCGGCCTGCCCGCCGTCTGGACCGAGGCCCGCCGCCGCGGCCACTCCCTGGAGGACGTCGTCCGCTGGATGTCCGAGGGCCCGGCCCGGCTCGCCGGACTCGGCCGCAAGGGCGCCATCGAGGCCGGCCGCGACGCCGACTTCGCCGTCCTCGACCCCGACGCCACCTTCACCGTCGACCCGGCCGACCTCCAGCACCGCAACCGGATCACCGCCTACGCGGGCAAGACCCTCAACGGCGTCGTCACCTCCACCTGGCTGCGTGGAGAGCGGATCGCCGACCGCGGCACCCTCGCCGAGCCCTCCGGCCGCCTCCTCGAAAGGAACAACTGACGTGTCGTCCATACCCAGCTTCACCGGTGACGCCAGCCCCTACGGCGGCGGCGACCCGTACGCCGACTACCGGACGGCAGACTTCCCCTTCACCCGGTACGCGGACCTCGCGGACCGGCGTCTGGGCGCGGGCGTCATCGCCGCCAACGACGAGTTCTTCGCCGAGCGCGAGAACCTGCTGAAGCCCGAGGCCGCCGAGTTCGACCCCGAGTACTTCGGCCACAAGGGCAAGATCATGGACGGCTGGGAGACCCGCCGCCGCCGCGGCGTCTCGGCCCAGCAGCCGCACCCCACCGAGGACGACCACGACTGGGCCCTCGTACGCCTCGGCGCCCCCGGCGTCGTGCGCGGCATCGTCGTCGACACCGCCCACTTCCGCGGCAACTACCCGCAGGCCGTCTCCGTCGAGGCCGCCTCCGTGGCCGGCTCGCCCTCGCCCGAGGAGCTCCTCGCCGACGACGTGAAGTGGACGACGCTCGTCCCGCGCACCGCGGTCGGCGGCCACGCCGCCAACGGTTTCGCCGTCGACGTCGAGCAGCGCTTCACGCACCTGCGCGTCAACCAGCACCCGGACGGCGGCATCGCCCGCCTCCGCGTCTACGGCGAGGTCGCCCCCGACCCGGCCTGGCTCGGCGTCCTCGGCACCTTCGACCTCGCCGCCCTGGAGAACGGCGGCCAGGTCGAGGACGCCTCGGACCGCTTCTACTCCCCGGCCACCAACACCATCCAGCCGGGCCGCTCCCGCAAGATGGACGACGGCTGGGAGACCCGCCGCCGCCGCGACAAGGGCAACGACTGGATCCGCTACGGCCTGGTCGCCGAGTCCGAGATCCGCGCCGTCGAGATCGACACCGCCTACCTCAAGGGCAACAGCGCGGGCTGGGCCGCCCTCTCCGTCGCCGCCGAGGGCTCGGAGGAGTGGACCGAGATCCTGCCCCGGACCCGCCTCCAGCCCGACACCAACCACCGGTTCGTGCTCGACACCCCGGCCGTCGGCTCCCGCGTCCGCATCGACATCTACCCGGACGGCGGCATCTCCCGCCTCCGTCTCTTCGGCTCCCTCACGGACGCCGGTACGGCGCGGCTGACCGCCCGCCACCAGGAGCTCGGCGGCTGACCGGCTCCTCCATCGACTGGGCGGGCACGACACCCCGCCCGGCCCGCGAGGGCGCACCGACCCGACAGCACCGGCGCGCCCTCGCGTAACCCCCTCATCGGGCGTTACGCGGCGTGCCCGCCGTCCACCGAGAACTCGGCGCCCGTCACGTACCGCCCGCCCGGCCCCGCCAGGAAGGCGACCATCGCCGCCACCTCGTCCGGGGTGCCGAAGCGGCCGAGTGCCGTCATGGCCGCCTGCCCCTCCGCGTACGGCCCGTCCGCCGGGTTCATGTCGGTGTCGACGGGCCCGGGGTGCACGACGTTCGCCGTGATGCCGCGCCCGCCCAGCTCCCGCGCGAGCGCCTTCGTCAGGCCGATCAGCGCGGCCTTGCTCATCGTGTAGAGGCTCCCGCCGGGGCCCGGCACCCGCTGGGTCATGCAGGTGCCGATCGTGACGATCCTGCCGCCCTCGGGCAGCCGCGCGGCGGCCGCCTGCGAGGCGAGGAACGCCGCCCGGACGTTCACCGCGAGGACCCGGTCCACATCCGCGAGGGAGAGCGACTCCAGCGGCCCGAGGACACCGGCGCCGACGTTGTTCACCAGCACGTCGAGGCGACCCAGGGCATCCGCCGCCCACTCCACCGCGCCCGCCGCGTCCCCGGCGTCGGCCGCGTCGGCCCGCAGCGGCAGCGCCGTGCGGCCGGCCGCCTCGATCCGCGCGGCGACCTCCTTGGCCCTCGCCTCGTCCCGGACATAGGTGAAGGCCACGTCGGCGCCCTCCTGGGCAAGCCGCACCGCCGTCGCCGCGCCGATCCCCCGGCTGCCGCCCGTCACCAGGACCGCCGTGCCGTTCATCGTGGACATCCCGAAACCTCCGTGAGTAAGCCAACTGGTTGCGGGTTCAATGAAAGTCGGCGGGGCGCCCGGACGCTGGCGGGAATCGGACCCCGACCCACCGATGAGTTCCGCCCGGCGGCGCCGTCAGAGCTTCCGAGACACGATGGTCCGGAGAACAGAAAGGGCAACCACCATGGCCACCCTCAGCCTCACCCAGTTCCTCACCCTCGACGGCGTCATCCAGGCCCCCGGAGGCCCCGAGGAGGACCCCAGCGAGGGCTTCGAGCACGGCGGCTGGTCCGTGCCGTTCGGCGACGAGGACTTCGGCAAGCGCATCACCGAGATCTTCGCCGGCCCGACCGCCTTCCTCCTCGGCCGCCGCACCTACGACATCTTCGCGGGCTACTGGCCCAAGCACGACGACCCCGCCGACCCCGTCGCCTCCAAGCTCAACCACCTCCCCAAGTACGTGGCCACGACCACCCTCACCTCCGCCGACTGGGAGAACACCACCCTGCTCCGCGGCGACATCGTCGAGGAGGTCACCGCCCTCAAGGAGCGCACCGACGGCGAGATCCAGATGCACGGCAGCGCCGGCCTCGCCCGGACCCTCCTCGACCACGACCTCATCGACACCCTCCACCTGCACGTCTTCCCCGTGGTCCTCGGCACGGGACGCCGCCTCTTCACCGACGGGGTCCGCCCCACCGCCTTCCGCCTCACCGACGCGCGCACCACCGCCGCGGGCGTCGCCCTCCATACGTACGAGCTGGCCGGCCGCCCCACGTACGGCAGCTACTGATCCGGATCGTGAGAATGGTGTAGCCACCACGGGTCCACCCCGGTTACGGTGATCGCTCCGAGTGCGAGCCGCCGAAGTCTCCACCCCGCCCAGAGAGTTGGAGAACCGGCCCGCGATGTCCGCTTCGTCGTCGATCGCCGCACCCGTACCCCTCGGCGCCCCGCGCCGCGCCTGGCTCACCGACCTCCCCGTCCTGCTCGTCGCCGTCGTCTGGGGCGCCAGCTATCTCGCGGCCAAGGGCATCACCACCGGCCACACCGTCATCGCGGTCCTCGTGCTGCGGTTCGCCGTGGTGCTGCCCGTCCTCGCCGCCGCCGGATGGAGCAGGCTCCGGGCGCTCAGCGCGGCCCAGTGGCGCGGGGCCGCGACCCTCGGTCTGATCCTCAGCGGGATCTTCCTCCTGGAGACGTACGGCGTCGTCCACACCTCCGCCACCAACGCGGGCCTGATCATCAGCCTCACCATGATCTTCACCCCGCTCGCCGAGTCGGCCGTCACCCGCGCCCTCCCGTCCCGCTCGTTCCTCGCCGCCGCCGCGCTCTCCGTCGCCGGTGTCGTCCTGCTGACCCAGGGCGGCGGGTTCACCGCCCCCTCCCTCGGCGATCTGCTCATGCTGCTCGCCGCCCTCGCCCGTACCGTCCACGTCCTGGCCATGTCCCGGATCAAGGCGGTCCGGCCGGCCGACTCGCTCTCCCTCACCACCGTCCAGCTCGGCTCCGCCGTCGCCGTGTTCGCCGTCATCGCAGCCTTCCCCGGCACCGGCGCCTCACCCTGGGCCGTCGCCCTCGACTTCGGTCCGCGCGAATGGGCCGGACTCCTCTTCCTCTCCGTCTTCTGCACGCTCTTCGCCTTCTTCGTGCAGATGTGGGCCGTCCGCCGCACCTCGCCCTCCCGGGTCAGCCTCCTCCTCGGCACGGAACCCCTCTGGGCCGCCGCCGCGGGCATCGCCCTCGCGGGCGACCGCCCGGGCGTCCTCGGCCTCGCCGGCGCCGCACTCGTCCTCGCGGGAACGAGCTGGGGCCGCCGCACCGCGGACGACGACGCCCGGTAGGTTCTTGCCCCATGCGTTCACTGCCGTACGACATAGACTTCCGCGCCCGGGCCCGCCGCACCCAGGCGTGGGGACTCGGTCTCCTCGCCGCGGCCGTGCTCCTGTGGATCTGGCTCGCGGTGCTCCTGTTCACGCCCTACGAGGCCAGTGGGGCCAACTACGAGTGCACCTCCCGGTTCACCAGCGAGAGCCTCCACGACAGCGACAGCCGCTGCGTCAACGAGCGCGACTGGCCCGAACTCCTCGCCGTGCTCGGCGCGTCCGTGCCCATGGGCGTCATCGGCGGCGTCCTCTACACCAGCGGCTCCGTGTCCCACCGCATGGCCGAGCACCTCGCCGAGGTCACCCGCCTCAACGAGGCGAGCGCCTGACCGGAGCCCGCCGGATCAGGCCTTGGCTATTCGGCTGCCCGCGATCGCGACGACAAGGCCGAGGACCGCGACGACGATGTTCGCGAACAGCTCCCGGCCCTCTAGGAACCCCACGTTCTCCGTGAGGAACCGGGTCAGACCCATGAAGCGGAACCAGCCGTCCGTCAGCTCGCGGATCACTCCGGCGACCCCGGCCACGAGCAGCAGTGCACCGAAACCCTCAAGAAACCTCTTCATGAGTCGATCATGGCGAGGACGGCCCACCGGCCGCGTCCCCCGATCGTCTACGGCGGCCGATACCAAAGTATCGACCTGCGCGACTCCGGTAGCAGGACAGCCCGCACGACCGGTGGAGCGCGCCTGACCTGCGTACATTTGCTGACATGACGCGTACGGACCGGCAGCAGCACCGGCTGCTCCCCTCCCACCTGGTCGAACCGGGCGGGAGCGGAGCGCCCCGGCCCCGCCGTACCGCCCGCGACTGGGTCGTCGACACCACCCTCTTCCTCCTCGCCGCGTTCGTCGGCCTCCTCGCCGCCGACGCCAGCGCGCAGTACACCAGCGCGACCGTCACCCTTCTCGACCAGCTCGCCGGCGCCGCCGCCTGCGGCGCCCTCTGGCTGCGCCGACGGTGGCCCGTCGGGCTCGCCGTCGCCCTCTCCCTGGCCAACGCCGTGGCGCCGGTCGCCGCCGGAGCCCTCCTCGCGAGCCTGTTCAGCCTCGCCGTACGCCGCCCGTTCCGCGAGATCGCCTGGATCGGCGCGCTCGCCGTCGCCACCTCCGTCGTCCAGGTCTTCGTCCGCCCCGACCCCACCACCAACGCCGGTCTCTCCATCGTCATCGGCTTCATCCTCGTCCTCCTCGTCACCGCCTGGGGCATGCTCGTCCGCGCCCGCCGCGAGCTCTTCGAAGCCCTCAGGGAGCGGGCCCGCCGCGCCGAGTCCGAGGCCGAGCTGCGCGCCGCCCAGGCCCAGCGGCTCGCCCGCGAGGCCATCGCCCGCGAGATGCACGACGTGCTCGCCCACCGGCTCACCCTGCTCAGCGTCCACGCCGGAGCCCTGGAGTTCCGGCCGGACGCCCCGCCCGAGCAGATCGCCCGCGCCGCCGGAGTCATCCGCGACAGCGCCCACGAAGCCCTCCAGGACCTCCGCGAGATCATCGGCGTCCTGCGCGCCCCCGGCGAGAACGGCGACGGCGCCCGGCCCCAGCCCACCCTCGCCACCCTCGACGCGCTGGTCGACGAGTCCCGCGAGGCCGGTGCGGACGTCGTCCTCGACACCACCGTCGACGACCCGGCCGCGGTGCCCGCCGCCACCGGCCGCACCGTCTACCGCATCGCGCAGGAGGCCCTCACCAACGCCCGCAAGCACGCCCCCGGCACCACGGTCACCGTCACCGTCCGGGGCCGGCCCGGCGAAGGCCTCACCGTCGACATCCGCAACCCGGCCCCCGCGGGCCCGGTCCCGCACGTCCCCGGTTCCGGCCAGGGCCTCATCGGCCTCACCGAACGCGCCGCCCTCGCCGGCGGCCGGATGGAGCACGGCCCGGCCCCCGACGGCGGATTCGCCCTGCACGCCTGGCTGCCGTGGCCGGCGTGACGTTCCAGCCCGTCTCTGCCGTACGCCTGGCTGCCGTGGCCGGCGTGACGCTCCAGCCGGTCTCTGCCGTACGTCCGGCCGGCGTGACGCTCCAGCCGATCCCTGCCGTACGCCCGGCTGCCGTGCCCGGCACGACCTTCCAGTCGATCCCGCCGTACGCGCGGCTACCGTGGCCCCCATGACCATCCGGCTGCTCATCGTCGACGACGACCCCCTGGTCCGCGCGGGACTCACCCTCATGCTCGGCGGCGCCGACGACATCGAGATCGTCGGCGAGGGCGCCGACGGCCGGGAGGTCCCCGAACTCGTCGCCCTGCACACCCCGGACGTCGTCCTCATGGACATCCGCATGCCCCACGTGGACGGCCTCACCGCCACCGAACGCCTCCGCGCCCTCCCCGGCGCCCCCGAGGTCGTCGTCCTCACCACCTTCCACGCCGACGAGCAGGTGCTGCGCGCCCTGCGGGCCGGCGCCGCCGGATTCGTCCTCAAGGACACCCCGCCCGCCGAGATCGTCGCCGCCGTCCGCCGGGTCGCCGCGGGCGACCCCGCCCTCTCGCCGGCCGTCACCCGCCAGCTGATGACCCACGTCGTGGAGCGGCCCGAACAGCCCGCACAGCAGCCGCGGCGCGCCACGGCCGCCGGGCGCCTCGCCGAACTCGCCGACCGCGAGCGGGAGGTGGCCCTCGCCGTCGGGCGCGGCCGGTCCAACGCCGAGATCGCCGCCGAGCTGTACATGGGCGTCCCCACGGTCAAGACCCACGTCTCCCGGATCCTCGCCAAGCTCGGCCTCAACAACCGTGTCCAGATCGCGCTCCTCGTCCACGACGCGGGCCTCATCGACGAGGACGAGAGCGACTAGTCGGATAGTCTGACTCGATGTCCGTCATCGAACTGGGGGAGTACGGCGCGGACTTCACCGCGAACCCGTACCCCTACTACGCGAACCTCCGTGAAGCAGGTCCCGTCCACGAGGTACGGATGCCCGACGGCTTCCAGTTCTGGCTGATCGTCGGCCACGAGGAGGGGCGCGCGGCGCTGGCCGACCCCCGGCTGGCCAAGTCGCCCTCCGTCATCGGCGTCAGGCCGCCGGAGGAGGACGTCATCGGCGTCCACCTCCTCGCCGCCGACGCCCCCGACCACACCCGGCTGCGCCGCCTGGTCACCGCGGAGTTCACCGGCCGCCGCGTCGAGAGCCTGCGCCCACGCATCGAGCGGCTCGCCCATGAACTCGCCGACGCCATGGAACCGGCCGGCCGCGCCGACCTCGTCGACGCCTACGCCTTCCCGCTGCCGATCACCGTCATCTGCGAGCTCCTCGGCGTCCCCGCCGAGGACCGCGAGACCTTCCGCGGCTGGTCTAACGAGCTCGTCACGCCGACCGGCGAGCGGGGCATCCTCGACGCCCTGGAGGGCTTCGGCGGCTACCTCGACGGGCTCATCGAGGACAAGCGGGCCGCAGGACCCGCCGACGACCTGCTCTCCGGCCTGATCACCGCCCGCGCCGAGGACGGCGACCGGCTCTCCGGGCCCGAACTCCGCGCCATGGCCTACCTGCTGCTCATCGCCGGCCACGAGACGACCGTCAACCTGATCTCCAACACCGTCCGCAACCTGCTCACCCACCCCGAGCAGCTCGCCGCCCTGCGCGCCGACCCGAGCCTCCTCGACGGGGCGATCGAGGAGTCCCTGCGGTACGACGGACCGGTGGAGACCGGCACCTTCCGCTTCACCGCCGAGCCCGTCACCATCGGCGACACCGTCATCCCCGTGGGCCAGAGCGTCCTGGTGGGCATCGGCGCACTCGACCGCGACCCGGCCCGTTTCCCCGAGCCCGACCGCTTCGACATCCGCCGGGACACCAGGGGTCACCTCGCCTTCGGCCACGGCATCCACTACTGCCTGGGCGCCCCGCTCGCCCGTCTTGAGGGCCGGATCGCCCTCCGGACACTCCTGGACCGCTTCCCCCGGCTGGAACTCGACCAGGATCCCGCTTCGTTGGACTGGCTGCCCGGCCTGCTCATGCGCGGCACCCGTCAACTCCCCGTCCGGTGGTGAACCCTTGAGCGATCAGACCTCCGCCCTCGACCTCGACCTCGCCCGCAAGGTCCTCGACGCGCAGCCGTTCAGCCGGCTCGTCGGCGCCCGCCTCACCGAGTTCGGCGCGGGCCGGGCGGTCCTGGAGGTGGACCACCGCGACGACCTGAGACAGCAGAACGGCTTCCTGCACGGCGGGGTGCTCTCGTACGCCGCCGACAACGCGATCACCTTCGCCGCGGGCGCCGAGCTCGGGGCGGCCGTGCTGACGGCCGGGTTCTCCATCCAGTACGTCCGGCCGGCGACGGGCGGTGTGCTGCGTGCCCGGGCGGAGGTGGTCCACGCCGGGCGGCGGCAGGCGGTGGTGCGCTGCGACCTGTCGACCGTCGACGAGCAGGGCGCCGAGACGCTGTGCGCGGTGGCCCAGGGCACGGTGCTGTCAGCCGGCTGAACCGGCCCCGGCGCCCCCGCAGCAGGCTGAACCGCCCCGGCGCCCGCGGCCGGTTCACCCGGCCCCGGAGCTCCCGGTCGGCTCGCCCTGCCCGGCGCACGCGGCCGGCTCACCCACCCCGGACCCCGGCCGGTTCACCCGCCCCCCGCGCCCCCGGCCGGTTCACCCGCCCCCCGCGCTCCCGTCCGGCCCGCCCACCCCGGCGACCCGTACCGGTGTCCGTTCCCGTCGTGAGCGCTCGCACGCGTCGGCGATGCGGAGGGCCGCCAGGGCCTCGCGGCCGTCGCAGGGGTTGGGCGCCTCGCCGCGCACCAGGTGTACGAAGGCGTCCAGCTCCGCCTCGTACGCGGGGGCGAACCGCTCCAGGAAGCCGGGCCAGGGCTTGCCCGGGGCGGGAGGGCCCTGCGGCTCCACCGAGGCGAGCGGGGTCCGGTCGTCGAGGCCCACGACGATCTGGTCCCGCTCGCCCGCCAGCTCCATGCGGACGTCGTACCCGGCGCCGTTGCACCGGGTCGCGGTCGCCGTCGCCAGTGTGCCGTCGTCCAGGGTGAGCACGGCCGCGGCCGTGTCCACGTCGCCCGCCTCCCGGAACATCGCGGGGCCCGCGTCCGAGCCCGTCGCGTACACCTCCACGACCTCCCGGCCCGTCACCCAGCGGACGATGTCGAAGTCGTGCACGAGACAGTCGCGGAAGAGGCCGCCGGAGAGCGGCAGATACGCGGCGGGCGGCGGCTCCGGGTCGGAGGTGACCGCCCGCACGGTGTGCAGCCGACCGAGCCGTCCCGACCGCACCGCCTCCCGCGCGGCCCGGTACCCCGCGTCGAAGCGGCGCATGAACCCCAGCTGGAGCACCGTGCCCGCCTCCGCCACCGCGTCCAGCGCGCGCAGGGTCCCCGGCACGTCCAGGGCGATCGGCTTCTCGCAGAAGACCGGCAGGCCCGCCCCGGCGGCGCGGGCGATCAGCTCCGCGTGCGCGGCCGTCGCCGAGGCGATCACCACGGCGTCCAGGGCGTGCCCGAGCAGCGCGTCCACGTCCGGCGCCGCCTCCGCGCCGAGGGCTCCCGCCACCCCGGCCGCCCGCACCGGGTCCGCGTCCGCCACGACCAGCGACTCGACCTCCGGATGCCGGGCCAGCACACCCGCGTGGAAACTCCCGATCCGTCCCGTACCGATCAGTCCGATGCGCATGGCCCCACCGTGGAGCCGGGCCGCCCGGGTGTCAAGGATTTGTCAGGACATCCGGACGTCACGACTTCCCGTCATCGGCGCCCCGCACCGCCTTCCTGTCCTCAGCGCCCCGGGCTACGCTCCCTGCGTGCCCAAGCAGTCCGGCTCCCCCCTGCCCCCGCTCTCCGTGGACCGCACGAGTCCGGTTCCGCTCTACTTCCAGCTCGCCCAGCAGCTGGAGAGCGCCGTGGAGAACGGGACGCTGTCCCCGGGCACCCTCCTCGGCAACGAGATCGACCTCGCCACCCGCCTGGGCCTCTCCCGGCCCACCGTCCGCCAGGCCATCCAGACCCTCGTCGACAAGGGCCTCCTCGTCCGCCGCCGGGGCGTCGGCACCCAGGTCCTGCCCAGCAGGGTCCGCCGCCCGATGGAGCTCAGCAGCCTCTACGACGACCTCGCCGCCGCCGGGCAGCGCCCCGCGACCCGCGTCCTGGTCAACCGCCTCGAACCCGCCGCGGGACCGGTCGCGGCCGCCCTCGGCGTACCGGAGGGCACCGAGGTCCACTACCTGGAGCGGCTCCGCACCGCGCACGGCGAGCCCATGGCGTACCTCTGCAACCACCTGCCCGCCGGGCTCCTCGACCCCGACACCGAACGGCTGGAGTCCACCGGCCTCTACCGCATGCTCCGCTCCGCCGCGCTCACCCTGCACAGCGCCCGCCAGGCCGTCGGCGCCCGCGCCGCGACCCCCGACGAGGCCGCGCTCCTCGACGAGCCGGAGGGCGCGCCGCTGCTCACCATGGAGCGCGTCACCTTCGACGACACGGGGCGCGCCGTCGAGTACGGATCCCACCTCTACCGGGCCACCCGCTACTCCTTCGAGTTCCGGCTGATGGCCCGTCCGTAGCCACTCAGGGGGCCCCTGACCAGCGCCACGACCCGCATGACCGATACTGCAATGCACGCAGAAGGACACAAAGGAGGGCACGGCCTCGTGACCAGGCTTCGGACAGGAGGGGTACGCGCCGCAGTCGGCGCCGTGCTCGCCCTCGCACTCACCGCGGCGCTCGCCGGGTGCAGCAGCACCGGCGGAAAGCGGGCGGAGGACGCCCGCAAGGCGGCCGAGGCCCAGGGCAGGGCGGCCGTGGACACCCCCCGGTGGACCTTCGCCATGGTGACCCACTCGGGCGACGGCGACACCTTCTGGGACATCGTCCAGAAGGGCGCCAAGCAGGCCGCCGTGAAGGACAACATCAACTTCCTCTACGCCCACAACGACGAGGCACAGCAGCAGGCGCAGCTGATCGACTCGTACGTCGCCAAGGGCGTCGACGGACTGATCGTCACGCTCGCCAAGCCCGACGCCATGAAGGCCGCCGTCGAGAAGGCCGTCAAGGCCGGCATCCCGGTGATCACCGTGAACTCGGGCGCCGAGCAGTCCAAGGCCTACGGCGCGCTCACCCACATCGGCCAGGACGAGACCGTCGCCGGCGAGGCCGTCGGCGAGGAGCTCGACAAGCGCGGGAAGAAGAAGGCCCTCTGCGTCCTGCACGAGCAGGGCAACGTCGGCCACGAGCAGCGCTGCGCGGGCGTGAAGAAGACCTTCGACGGCGAGCTGGTGAACCTGTACGTCGACGGCACCAACATGCCCGACGTCAAGGCCTCCATCGAGGCCAAGCTCCAGTCCGACAAGGACGTCGACGCCGTCGTCACCCTCGGCGCCCCCTTCGCCGACACCGCCGTCCAGGCCGCCAAGAGCGCCGGCAGCAAGGCCGAGGTCGACACCTTCGACCTCAACGCCAAGGTCGCGACCGCCCTGGAGGCCGGCACCCTCGGCTTCGCCGTCGACCAACAGCCCTACCTCCAGGGCTACGAGGCCGTCGACCTGCTCTGGCTGTACCGCTACAACGCCGACGTCCTCGGCGGCGGCAAGCCGGTCCTGACCGGCCCCCAGATCATCACCAAGGACCAGGCCGCCGCGCTGAAGCAGTACGCGGATCGGGGCACCCGATGAGCTCCACCGCCCCGCCGTCGGACGGTGTCGACCACGTCGACGAACGGCTGATCCGCACCACCCCCCTGAAGAAGCTGCTCGCCCGCCCCGAGCTCGGCTCGGTCGTCGGCGCGATCGCCGTCTTCGTCTTCTTCTCGGTGGTCGCCGACAGCTTCCTCAAGCCCTCCAGCCTCGGCACCGTCCTCTACGCGGCCTCCACCATCGGCATCATGGCCGTCCCGGTCGCCCTGCTGATGATCGGCGGCGAGTTCGACCTGTCCGCCGGTGTCCTGGTCACCAGCTCGGCGCTCGTCTCGTCGATGTTCAGCTACCAGATGACGGCGAACGTCTGGGTCGGCGTCGGCGTCTCGCTGCTCGTCACCCTGGCGATCGGCGTCTTCAACGGCTTCATGCTGACCCGCACCAAGCTGCCCAGCTTCATCATCACGCTCGGCACCTTCCTCATGCTGACCGGCCTGAACCTGGGCCTCACCAAGCTGATCAGCGGCACCGTCTCCACCAAGACCATCGCCGACATGGAGGGCTTCCCCTCCGCCAAGACCCTCTTCGCCTCCGAGTGGACGATCGGCGGCGTCGAGTTCAAGGTCACCATCCTGTGGTGGCTCGGCCTGGTCGCGCTCGCCACCTGGATCCTGCTCCGCACCCGCTTCGGCAACTGGATCTTCGCCGTCGGCGGCGGCGCCGACGCGGCCCGCGCGGTCGGCGTCCCCGTCTACCGCACGAAGATCGGCCTCTACATGGGCGTGGCCTTCTGCGCCTGGATCTCCGGCCAGCACCTGCTCTTCTCCTTCGACGTCGTCCAGTCGGGCGAAGGCGTCGGCAACGAGCTGATCTACATCATCGCGGCCGTCATCGGCGGCTGCCTGATCACCGGCGGATACGGCTCGGCCATCGGCTCGGCGGTCGGCGCCCTCATCTTCGGCATGACCAGCAAGGGCATCGTGTACGCCGAGTGGAACCCCGACTGGTTCAAGTTCTTCCTGGGGGCGATGCTCCTCCTGGCGACCCTGCTGAACGCCTGGATCCGCAAGCGCGTGGAGGCGACCAAATGACCACGGAGCCGACCCCGCTGGTGGAGCTGACCGACGTCAGCAAGTACTACGGCAACATCCGGGCCCTCGAAGGCGTCTCCCTCGAAGTGAACGCGGGCGCGATCTCCTGCGTCCTCGGCGACAACGGCGCCGGCAAGTCCACCCTCATCAAGATCGTCGCCGGCCTCCACCGGCACGACGCCGGCACCTTCCGCATCGAGGGCGAGGAGGTCACCCTCGCCAACCCGCGCGACGCCCTCGACCGGGGCATCGCCACCGTCTACCAGGACCTCGCCGTCGTCCCGCTCATGCCGGTCTGGCGGAACTTCTTCCTCGGCTCCGAGCCCACCAGGGGCTCCGGCCCCTTCAAGCGGCTCGACGTCGGGCAGATGCGGACGACCACCCGCGAGGCGCTGCTCCGCATGGGCATCGACCTCCGGGACGTCGACCAGCCGATCGGCACCCTCTCCGGCGGCGAGCGCCAGTGCGTGGCCATCGCCCGCGCGGTCCACTTCGGCGCCAAGGTCCTCGTCCTCGACGAGCCGACCGCCGCGCTCGGCGTCAAGCAGTCCGGGGTCGTCCTGAAGTACGTGGCGGCCGCCCGTGACGAGGGCCTCGGCGTGGTCCTCATCACGCACAACCCGCACCACGCCTACCTCGTCGGCGACCGTTTCGTCCTTCTCAAGCGGGGCGCCATGGCGGCGAGCCACACCAAGGACTCCGTCACGCTCGACGAGTTGACCCGGCAGATGGCGGGCGGCAGCGAGCTGGAGGACCTGCGCCACGAGCTGGAGCGGCCGACCGGCACGTAACGGCCCCTTCACACCCCACCTGGCAGAATCGGAGCCGATGAGTACCTACCGTGACCTCGCCCTCCCCCAAGCTCTGCGAGCAGGGGGTACCCCCAGGCGAGCCGCCCGCGGGACCGTGCTGCGCACCGTCGGGACCCGGGAGCGGCGCTCCCACCTGACGGCGCCCCGGGTGCCGACCGTCGGCATCGACATCGGCGGTACGAAGGTGATGGCCGGCGTCGTCGACGCCGACGGCAACATCCTGGAGAAGCTCCGCACGGAGACGCCGGACAAGTCCAAGAGCCCCAAGGTCGTCGAGGACACCATCGTCGAACTGGTCCTGGACCTCTCCGACCGGCACGACGTGCACGCCGTCGGCATCGGCGCGGCCGGCTGGGTCGACGCCGACCGCGCCCGGGTCCTCTTCGCCCCGCACCTCGCCTGGCGCAACGAGCCCCTCCGCGACGCCCTGCAGGGCCGCCTCGCCGTCCCCGTCATGGTCGACAACGACGCCAACACCGCCGCCTGGGCCGAGTGGCGCTTCGGCGCCGGACGCGGCGAGGACCACCTCGTCATGATCACCCTGGGCACCGGCATCGGCGGCGCCATCCTGGAGGACGGCCAGGTCAAGCGGGGCAAGTACGGGGTCGCCGGAGAGTTCGGCCATATGCAGGTCGTCCCCGGCGGCCACCGCTGCCCCTGCGGCAACCGCGGCTGCTGGGAGCAGTACAGCTCCGGGAACGCGCTGGTCCGCGAGGCCCGCGAGCTGGCCGCCGCGGACTCCCCGGTCGCGTACGAGATCATCGAGCGGGTCAAGGGGAACGTCCCCGAGATCACCGGCCCGCTCATCACCGAGCTCGCCCGCGAGGGCGACGCGATGTGCGTCGAGCTCCTCCAGGACATCGGCCAGTGGCTCGGCGTCGGCATCGCCAACCTCGCCGCCGCGCTCGACCCCTCCTGCTTCGTCATCGGCGGAGGCGTCTCCGCCGCCGACGACCTGCTCATCGGCCCCGCGAGGGAGGCCTTCCGCCGCCACCTCACCGGCCGCGGCTACCGCCCCGAGGCCCGTATCACCCGCGCCCAGCTCGGCCCCGAGGCCGGCATGGTCGGCGCCGCCGACCTCGCCCGGCTCGTCGCCCGCCGCTTCCGCCGCGCCAACCGGCGCCGCGTCGAGCGGTACGAACGGTACGAGCGCTACGCCCAGGCCCTGCGCAACGGGACCTCGGGCCGGGCCGCACGCACCCCCGAGGACCCCTCTTCATGACTCTGCCCCTCCAGTCCGCCCCGCCCCGCGCCCCGCAGGAGAAGCTCCCCGAGGACCGGGGGCACATGATCCGCCGCCGCTGGCTGACGGCCGTCATCATCGTGCTGCTCGTCGGCATCCCGGCCGGCTACCTCGTCGTCTCCGCGGAGCAGAGCCGTGCCAGCGGCCGCGACAAGGAGCGCGAGTCCTCGCCGGCCGGTCTCCAGGACAACTGGCCCTCGCTGATGAAGCGCCGCGTCTTCGAGGTCCCGATCCCTCCCGGGGCCTGGGACGTCGCCTACTACGAGACCAGCAACTGGAAGACGAGCAGGCTGTACGTCCAGTTCTCGACGACCGCGGGCGGCCTCGACGCCTTCCTCGCCGAGGCCGGGACCTCCCGCTCGGCGCTCACCCAGGGCCGGGTCACCGTCGGCGAGCGCGACGCCGACATCGCCGGCTGGACCTTCGCCGACGGCATGACCTGGGCGGGCGGCGTCGTCACCCGCGAGGCACCCCGCCCGCGCCTGGACGTCACGGTAGACCTCACCGAGCCGGCCTTCCCCCGCGTGTACGCGGTGTCGACCACGAGCCCCTGACGCCCCGGGACTCCCCCGGAAGGACCGGCCCGGCTCGCGCGGGCGCGCGGACTCACGTCCAATGGCGGCACGGGCCGGGCAGGGGTCGGGAGGCGGGATGTCGTGGGCGACCCGGTTGCGCAGCATCCGGACGGGGGCCGAGCGCCGCTTTCCCGTCCTCACGGAGCTCACCGGCCGGCTGGTGAGCGGGAACCTCCTGGACGGCGCCACGCGGCTCGCCGCCCAGGCCTTCCTGGCCGCCGTCCCCCTGCTCTTCGCCCTCGCGGCCTTCGCCCCGCTCGCCGTGCGCGACCAGATGCGCGAGTCCCTCCGTGCCATGTTCGGGCTGACCGGCCAGGCCGACCAGCAGCTGCGGCAGGTCCTCGACGGGTCCGCCCCCGAGGGCGTGCGGGAGACCAGCGGCATCGTGGGCGCGATCGTGGCGCTGGTCTCGGCCACGAGCTTCAGCCGCGCCATGGCCCGGGTGTGCGAGCGGGCCTGGCGGCTCCCCAAGGCGGGGACGCGGATCGCGGCCTGGCGGTGGCTGGTGTGGCTGCTCGCGCTCGTCGTCGTGGTGCTCCTCCAGGCTCCGGTCCGCGACGGCTTCGGGGCCGGCAGCTGGCTGGGCCTGCCGCTGTACTTCCTGGTCGCGACGGGGGTCTGGCTGTGGACCCAGCACCTCCTGCTCGCCAAGCGGGTCGCCTGGCTGCCGCTGCTGCCCGGCGCCGTCCTGGCGGGCGTCGCCTCGACCGTCCTCGGCGTCACGGCCCACCTCTACATGCCGGGCGCCCTCAACCGGGCCCTGGGCGAGTACGGCTCGCTGGGCCTGGTCCTGACCCTGCTGTCCTGGCTGATCGTGGTGTGCGCCGCGCTCACCTTCGCCTTCACCATCGGCGCCGTCCTGGCCCAGGAGCCGCCGCTCGACCGGTACCTGGGAACGGACCGGGGAGAGTCGGAGTCAGCGGATGCCGAGGCCCTCCAGTAGACGGTGGAGGTCGAGGGCGGCCTCGCCCGCGGCGAGGAGCGCGGCGGCGGGGACGGCGAGGGTGACCGCGGTGAGCAGCGGGCGGGGGCCCCGGGGCGGTGCGAGGAGCGCGGCGACCCGCCGGGGCACGGGGCCCGGGGTGCCCTTGCCGCCCCGGCCGAGGAAGCCGAGCGCGCCGCGCGGGGTCCGGTCGGCGTGGCGGGAGGCGAGTGCGGCCTTGCCGACGGCCCTGGCCACCTGGCGCCGGTCGCCGGTGGCGGCAGCGGCGCTCTCGTCGGCCCAGCGCTCGATGGTGAACGTGACGGCGCGGGCCAGCGGGCGAAGGAGCGGATTCGCGGCCGCGCCGAGCTGGGCGGCGGCCACGAAGGCGTAGTGGTGGGAGGTCAGGTGGGCCCGCTCGTGGGCCAGGAGGATGCGGTGCTCGGCGGGCTCCAGGGTGTGCAGCATGCCGGTGGAGACGACGACGCGGCCGGGCAGTCCGGGCAGGGCGAAGGCGTCGGGGGCCTCGTCGTCGACGACGACCAGGCCGTCGTGGGTGGGCATGCAGGCCGCGTCGAGCGCGGCGGCGGCGAGCGTCCGCGCGCGCCGGAGGAGGAACCGTACGGCCATCAGGGTGGCGCCGCCCAGCAGCAGTCCCGCGGCCAGGGAGACGGGCACGGCGGCGGGGTCCTCGCGGGCGGACAGCGGCGCCCAGTGGCCGAGGGCGGCCAGCCAGGGGACGCGGACGAGGCCGGTGAGGGCGAGCAGGCCGAGGCTGAGCGTGCTCGCGGCACCCAGTACCAGCGCGGAGAGGCTGAGCAGCCAGGTGCCCAGGCGCGGTTCACAGCGCTCGGCGAGGAGACGCACGCCGAGCGGGGTGAGGAAGGGCAGCAGGAGCGGCAGGTAGACGGCGAAGCGCATGGCGGCGGGTTCCCTTACCGGTCGGTCCCGTGGGCGGCGCCGTCCGTGTCGCCGCCGTCGGTGTCCCCGAGCATCTGGCGCAGCAGATCGGCGTCCGCGTCGGAGAGTTCGTCGGCGAAGCGGGCGAGGACGGCCTCGCGGTCGGGCCGGTCGTCGAGTACGGAGCGCATGCGGCGGGCGGCGAAGCCGGCGTCGTCGGTGACGGGCGCGTAGGCGTAGGCGCGGCCGCGGGGGGAGCGGTGGAGCATTCCCTTGCCGTGCATCCGGGTCAGGATCGTCACGACGGTGCTGTACGTGAGGTCGTCCCGGAGGCGCTCGACCACCTCGCCGGGCGTGAGTGCGCCCCCGGCGTGTTGGAGCAGGGTGAGGATCTGGGTCTCACGGGCGCCGTTGGGCCGTCTGGAGGTGTGGTCGCGCGTGTTGCCGTCCATGGGGTTTGTCGTTCTCCCAGCCATCTTCTACAGTCGCGTAGAAGTTCTACGCACGCGTAAATGCTGTTCCACGAGTGTGCCATGCGCCCCTGCCCAGGGACAGCCGGACCCCCGGCCGCGCACGGCGGAAAGGAACCCAGGTGCCCCAGGCCCTGAACCCGCTGGATGCCACATCCCTGCTGACCGCGTTCGGCGCGCTCGGCGTGTTCCTGGTCCTGTACGCCGAGACCGGCCTCCTGATCGGCTTCTTCCTGCCCGGCGACTCCCTGCTGTTCACCGCCGGCCTGCTGTGCACCACCGGCGCCGGCGGCGTCCACCTCTCCCTGCCCGGCGTCCTGCTCGCCGCCGCGGCCGGAGCCCTCCTCGGCGCCCAGACCGGCTACCTGATCGGCGCCCGCGCCGGGCGCGCCCTCCTGGAGCGCACCCGCAGCCGCCACCTGCGCGAGGGCGCCGCCCGGGCCGAGAAGCTCCTCGCGCGGTACGGCCACGGCAAGGCCGTCGTCCTGGCCCGCTTCCTCCCCGTGGTCCGCACCGTGCTCAACCCCCTCGCGGGCATGGTCGGCATGCCCGCCCGCACCTTCGCCCTCTGGCAGGTCGCCGGCGGCCTGGTGTGGACGGCGGGCCTCGTCCTCGGCGGCTACGCGCTGGGGTCGAGCATCCCGGACGTCGACCGCTATCTGCTCCCCCTGATCGCGGCGATCGTCGCGGTCTCCCTGCTCCCGCTCGCCTTCGAGGTCCTGCGGGCCCGCCGGTCGTCCGGCGGCGCCGGCCACTGAGGCCCTGCCCCCTCCCGTACCCCTGCCCCTCCCGTACCGCTCGCCATCCCACCCAGACAGGACCCCGATGAGCGTCATCAGCCTCGGTCAGGCCACCGTCCTCGGCATCGTCGAAGGCATCACCGAATTCCTGCCCATCTCCTCCACCGGCCACCTCAAGATCACCGAGGGCCTGATGGGCATCCCCGTCGACGACCCCTCCGTGGTCGGCTTCTCCGCCGTCATCCAGGTCGGCGCGATCGCCGCCGTCCTCGTCTACTTCTTCAAGGACATCGTCCGCATCGTCACCGCGTGGGTGGTCGGCCTGCGGAACAAGGAGGAGCGCTACCACCACGACTACAAGTTCGCCTGGTGGGTCATCTTCGCCACGATCCCGATCGTGGTGGTCGGCCTCGCCGCCAAGCCCCTCATCGAAGGGTCGCTCGCCTCCCTGTGGGTGGTCGCCGGTTCGCTGATCGCCGGCAGCGGCGTCATGTGGGCGGCCGACCAGATGGGCCGCCACAAGCGCGGCGAGGACGACACCGGCTTCAAGGACGCCATGCTCGTGGGCTGCTCGCAGATCCTCGCGCTGCTCTTCCCCGGCTTCTCCCGCTCCGGCGCGACCATGTCCACCGCCCTGATGCTGGACCTCGACCGGGTCGCCGCCACCCGGCTGTCCTTCTTCCTCGGCATCCCCGCCCTCACCGGCGCCGGCCTGTACGAACTCAAGGACGCCGCCGGCAGCGGCGCCGCCATCGCCCCGCTCGTCGTCGGCACCGCCGTCTCCTTCGTCGTCGCGTACGCCTCCATCGCCTGGCTGCTCAAGTACGTCGCCCGGCACTCCTTCAACGCCTTCGTCGTCTACCGCGTGATCGTCGGCGTGCTGCTGCTCGGCCTGCTCGGCACCGGAATCATCGCCGCCTGACGCACCCGACGTGCGAACGGGCTCCCGGAGACCGGCCCCGCTCACCGGCGCGGGAGCCGTCCCCGCGGAGCCGGGTTCGACCCGGCTCCGAGCCCCGGAGCGGGAAATGAGAGGCTCTGGCGAGTGAGCGAGACAACGACGAACACCCTGCAATACCGCGTGGACGGACCGGAAGACGCTCCGGTCCTCGTCCTGGGACCGTCCCTCGGTACGACCTTCCACATGTGGGACCGGCAGATACCGGAGCTCAGCCGCGAGTGGCGGGTCGTCCGCTTCGACCTCCCGGGGCACGGGGGCGCGCCCGCGGAACCCTTCACCTCCGTCGCCGAACTCGGCGACCGGCTCCTCGCCACCCTCGACACGCTCGGCGTCCAGCGCTTCGGATACGCGGGCTGCTCCCTCGGCGGCGCCGTCGGCCTCGACCTGGCCCTCCGCGCGCCCCACCGGGTCGCCTCGCTCGTCCTGGTCGCCACCTCGCCCCGGTTCGGCACCGCCGACGAGTTCCGCCAGCGGGGGGTCATCGTCCGCGCCAACGGCCTGGAGCCGATGGCCCGCAGCGCCCCCGAGCAGTGGTTCACCCCGTTCTTCGCCGGCGCGCAGCCCGCCATCGTGGACTGGGCCGTCCAGATGGTCCGGACGACCGACCCCGGCTGCTACATCGCCGCCTGCGAGGCCCTCGCCGTCTTCGACGTCCGCGCGGCGCTCGGCAGCATCGGCGTCCCCGCGCTCGTCCTCGTCGGCTCCGAGGACCAGGTCACCGGCCCCGCCGAGGCCCGCACCCTGGTCGCCGGCATCGCCGACGCCCGGCTCGCCGTCGTCCCCGGCGCCTCGCACCTCGCGCCCGTCGAGCAGCCCGCCGCCGTCACGGACCTGCTCGCCGAGCACTTCTCCGGCATCGCGCCGGACACCAGCGGCACCCTGGCCGTGCCGCCGCCGCTCGCGCCGCCCGTCCCCGCCGCCGAGCCCGCCCCGGCCGCCCCGGACGGCGAGCCCGCCGAGGCCGGCCGGCCCGACCCGTACGAGAAGGGGCTCGGACTGCGCCGCGAGATCCTCGGCGACGCCCATGTCGACCAGGCCCTCGCCGACGACCCCGACGGATCCTTCCAGGAGCTCGTCACCCGCTACGCCTGGGGCGAGGTGTGGAGCCGCGAGGGCCTCGACCGGCGCACCCGCAGCGCCGTCACCCTCACCGCGCTCATCGCCGGCGGCCACCGGGAGGCCCTCGCCGACCACACCCGCGCCGCCCTCCGCAACGGCCTGTCGCCCGAGGAGCTCCGCGAGATCGTCCTCCACGCGGGCGTGTACTGCGGGTTCCCGGCCGCCGAGACGGCACTGCGCGTGGTCCACCGGGTCGTCACGGAGGAGACGACACCCCCGGCGTAGCCTGGGCCCCGTGAAGCTGACGAAGAAGTCCCACGCCTGCGTGCGCCTCGAGAAGGACGGCCGGACGCTCGTCCTCGACCCCGGCATGTTCACCGAGGAGGACGCCGTCCTCGGAGCCGACGTGCTGCTCGTGACCCACGAGCACGCCGACCACTTCGACGAGGGTCGGCTGCGCGCCGCCCTTGAGGCCGACGAGGCCGCCGAGATCTGGACGCTGCGCAGCGTCGCCGAGAAGATCTCGGCGGCCTTCCCGGGGCGGGTGCACACCGTCGGACACGGCGACACCTTCACGGCGGCCGGCTTCGACGTCCAGGTCCACGGCGAGCTGCACGCGGTGATCCACCCGGACATCCCGCGCGTCACCAACGTGGGCTTCCTCGTCGACGGCACCGTCTTCCACCCCGGCGACGCCCTCACCGTGCCCGACCAGCCGGTCGACACGCTGCTGCTGCCCGTCATGGCCCCCTGGAACAAGATCTCCGAGGTCATCGACTACGTGCGCGAGGTCAAGCCGCGCCGGGCGTACGACATCCACGACGCCCTGCTCACCGATCTCGCGCGCCCCATCTACGACCGCCAGATCGGCGAGCTCGGCGGCACCCTGCACGCGCGCCTCGCCTCCGGCGCGTCCGCGGAGCTCTGATTCCGCCCGCTGTCACACCCCGCCAGTAGGCTTGCGCACATGCGCATCGCCACCTGGAACGTCAATTCGATCACCGCCCGGCTGCCCAGGCTCCTGGCCTGGCTGGAGAGCAGCGGCACCGACGTGCTGTGCATCCAGGAGACCAAGTGCACCGCCGAGCAGTTCCCCGCCGAGGAGCTGCGCGCCCTGGGCTACGAGTCGGTGGTCAACGCCACCGGGCGGTGGAACGGCGTGGCCCTGGTCTCCCGGGTCGGCCTCGCGGACGTGGTCACCGGCCTGCCCGGCGGCCCGGAGTACGAGGGGGTCGAGGAGCCCCGCGCGATCTCCGCGACCTGCGGCCCGGTCCGCGTCTGGTCGGTGTACGTGCCGAACGGCCGCGAGGTGGCCCACGACCACTACGCGTACAAGCTGCGCTGGCTTGAGGCGCTGAAGGCGGCCGTCGCGGAGGACGCGGCGGGGGAGCGGCCCTTCGCGGTCCTCGGCGACTACAACATCGCCCCGACCGACGAGGACGTCTGGGACATCGCCCTCTTCGAGGGCGCCACGCACGTGACGGAGCCGGAGCGGGCCGCGCTCGCCGGGCTCCGCGAGGCCGGTCTCGCCGACGTGGTCCCGCGCCCCCTCAAGTACGACCACCCGTACACGTACTGGGACTACCGCCAGCTCTGCTTCCCGAAGAACAAGGGCATGCGCATCGACCTGGTCTACGGCAACAAGCCCTTCGCCGAGGCCGTCTCCGACAGCTATGTGGACCGCGAGGAGCGCAAGGGCAAGGGCGCCTCGGACCACGCGCCGGTGGTCGTCGACCTCGACGTCTGACGCCGGTCCCGACGATCACCGCGCGCCGGGTGGTCGACCGGGAGGTGACGGTGCGACGCTGGACGGATGAACATCCCCTTCCTGGACAGCTGGCGCAAGCGGCACGAGCCCGCGGCCTCGGACTCTCCCCTCGCCGCGGCGTTCGACGGCGACCCGGAGGGGGTGGCCGAGCTGCTCTCCGAGTGCGAGCTGCTGCGTTCCCGTGTCGCGGAGCGCGGGGTGGAGTTGGACGACACCCCGCGCTCGCTCCAGGAGCTCGACCAGCTGTCGCCCCGCTGGCGAAACGATCCTGAGGAGCTCCCCTGGTTCGGGAACGACGCCGGGCTCTACCTCGGCACCGTGATCGTCCGGAACGTACCGGGCGCCCGGTGGCAGGTGTGGCCCGGCGGCGGCCCCGTGGTCCGGCTCGCCTCCGGGCGCGAGATCCAGGTCGTCGAGGCCGGCCTCGACTGGGCGATGACGGGCGCGCCGCAGCTCTCCCAGGTGTACGCGGAGGCCTCCGAGTACTGAGTCCGTGCCCGGCCGCCGGTGGTCACTCCGCCCGCAGCGGGACCGACACGTACGACGGGTCGGCCGCGGGGGACGAGAAGGCCAGTCGCGCGCCGGTCGGGTTGTGCTCGATGTAGAGCGGGTCGACGGTGTCGACGACCAGCGCGAGCCGGTTCCCGGCCGGGACGTCGTAGGCCGTGGAGAACAGCTCCAGATCGACGCCGAACGGCTGCCCCGGGGTCCGGCCGTGGAAGGTGTACGGGGCGTTGCTCACCAGCTTGCCGAGCCCGAGCGGGCCCACGTCGTAGAGGTACGCGACGAAGGTGCCGCTCTCGTCCGTGGAGCTGACCGTGGTGTGCACCTTCACCG
Source organism: Streptomyces sp. NPDC037410 (assembly GCF_055602235.1). Taxonomy (NCBI): domain Bacteria; kingdom Bacillati; phylum Actinomycetota; class Actinomycetes; order Kitasatosporales; family Streptomycetaceae; genus Streptomyces; species Streptomyces sp. NPDC037410. The sequence continues at coordinate 109,550 of NZ_JBVJWR010000022.1, forward strand.
TGCCGCGCACCCGCTGCGGGGTGTCGTACCGCTCCGACTGCCAGACGCCGGCGAAGGCGCGGGGGAGGAGGGGGACGGAGGCGACGGGCGGGGCCTGGAAGAACTGGTCCAGGAGGTTGGAGAGCATGACGACACCGCCGTCGGCGCCGGAGTCGACGTTCGCCCAGATCCGCTGCGTCCCGCCGAGGTCGAACTTCCGCCGGTTCGCGTCGAGGGACTTCCAGTCGGGGTAGCCCTCGTAGGGGGCGTCGGACCGGGGCTTCAGCTGGACGGGCTGCTCACGGTCGACGCCGTTGTCGACGCCCTTGAGGTAGTGGTCGAACCAGCGGTGGGCGCTGGTCCAGGTGTCGTTGGGCAGACCGAGGAGGCCGGTGGCCTCGGCGGTGGCGTGGTCGCCCGGGCGGAACTCCAGACGCTTGGGACCGGTGAGCTTCTCGTAGAAGCTCGCGTACTGGTTGGGCGGGAAGATGGTGTCGCCCCAGGCGTTGCCGAGCATGATCGCGGCGCCGTTGGCGTTGATCCGGTCGAGCTGCTCGACGGCGGAGCGCTCGCGGCCCCAGGCGATCATGTCCTCCTCCTTGGCGAGGTTGGAGGAGAGGAAGTCGCCCAGGATCTCCTGGAGTTCGGGACCGGGCCGTCCGGTGAGGTACCCGGCGCCGCCGAGCAGGGCGGCGGCCTGGAGGTGCTGGGTGCGGCCGCTGTAGATGGACTCGATGAGGTCGGCCCAGCCGCTGAGCGCCGCGACGGCCTTGATCCGCGGGTCGTGGGCGGCGGCGAGGAGGCTGATCCCCGCGCCGTACGAGACTCCTGCCATGCCCACGTGCGCCGGGTCGGCGGGGGTGTTCGCGAGGGCCCAGTCGATCACCTTGGAGGCGTCGGCGATGTCCCTGGGGCCCGCGGTCTCGATCTCCCCGCCGGACTGCCAGAAGCCGCGCGAGTTGTAACTCACCACGACATAGCCGGAGTCGGCGAGCTTCTGCGCCTGGGCGAGGTACTCGATCTGGGGCACGGCCCAGCTGGTGGGCAGCACGATGACGGGGTAGCGGGTGGTGGAGCCGGCTCCGGCGGGCGTGACGACGTTCGCCTTGAGGACGGTGCCGCCGTCCCCGGCGATGTCGACGAAACGGAGGGAACCGGCGGTGTCGGCGGCCTGGGCGGCGGGTGCGAGCCCGAGGGCCGTCCCGGCCACGAGGGCGGCCGAGACGGCGAGGGCCAGGGGTGTGCGCACGGGGCACTCCTCACGGTGCACTGTGGGGGCAGTGAAGTGACCCGACGGTAACCGGAGTGCCTTACCCGTGGTAACTGGTCGGTAAGTTACGTGCGGGTAACGATTGGCGCGAAAGTGGCGGCCTCCGTGAAGTCGGCGTGGGCTTCCTCGTACCGCTTGACGGCGAGGAGGAACATGGACCGGTCGGTCAGGGCACGGACGAGCGCGCCCGGCTCGGCGGTCAGGCGGCGGGCGAGGTCCACGCCCTCGTCGAAGGACGGGCGGAGCGACTCCTCGGCCCGGCGGCCGGACGACTCCCAGCGGAGCGCCCGACGGATGGTCAGGCGGCGCTGGGTGGCGACCAGTCCGGGGAGATCGCCCGATTCGCGCAGGGTCTGCGCCTCCCGTTCGAGGACGGGAATCGAGGCGAAGCAGGCCTCGCGCACGTCGGGAGACCACCCGTGGAACGGGTGGACCCCGAACGCGGGAAGCGGGGCCCCGGGGGTGGCGGCCGGTTCGGCCGGCCCGCCCGAGAGGGCGAGGAGGGTCACCCACGAGGCCTGGATGTCGCTCCAGCTCACGGGCTCGTCGCCCCGTGCGAGCCGGGCGAGCAGGTCCAGTGTCTCGCCCCGCGTGGCGGCCTCGGCGACCAGGCGTCCGTCGGCCCGGAGCATCCGGGCGTACTGCTCCAGCTTCCACACCAGGGAGGCCAGCGGGGAGCGGTCGTCCGCCGCCGTGCGCCGCGCCTCGTCCACGACGTCCGTGAACACCTTGAGGGCCTCCTCGTGCCGCCCGGCGGCATCGAGCGCGGCCGCCCACTCGATCAGCGCCCACTCGGACACGTCCGCGCCCCTCGGCGTGATGTGCCGGCGGAGCAGATCGGCCGCCTCCCCGTGCCGCCCCTCCTCGGCGAGCACGACCGCGAGGCGTCCGTACCGGCCGGCCTCCGCCAACTCCTCGCACACCGCCCGCCCTTCGGCCCGTCGTCCGGCGGCGAACAGTGCGTGCTCGTAGTGGCTCAGGGCACCGCTCAGCCGTTCCTCTCCGTCCCGCACGTCCGCGTCGAACCGCCGTGCCGCGGCCGCCGCCTCGCCGTACAGGGCCAGGAGAATCTCCGGATCCCCGAAGTCGCGGGCCCGCTCGATCAGCGCGTCCACCAGCTTCGGCAGATACGCACGCGGGCTCACCTCCGCCAGCACCCGGTACGCGTCAAGCCGCTCCCGGAGGCTCGGCTCCTCCGACCCGAGCAGCAGGACCCGCGCCCGCAGCACCGCGTCCTGGCTGTACTTCCCTGCGTTCCCCATGTGCCCCCTGTTCTGAGTGCGTTGCAGCTCCGTGTGCTGCACGACGGAGATTCTGGGAGTCGGGGGACACCCCGGACAAGGCTCCCGAACTGTGCGTTCCGTCCTACGAAAAACGGCTCTGACCTGTCATGATGGTGACGTCTTCACCCCTGGATCACCCCGGACGGGAGGCGCGCGGTGGGGGACGCGAGCGACGTACCCGACGTCTTCGACCCGCGGATCTACGCCGCGGGCATCCCGCACGACCGGTTCCGCGTCCTGCGCGACCACGCCCCCGTCGCCCGGCAGGAGGAGTCCGAGATCCTCGGCTGGCCCGCCGGACCGGGGTTCTGGGCCGTCACCCGGCACGCCGACGTCGTCCGCGTGCTCAAGGACGCGGAGTCGTACTCCTCGCACCTCGGCGCCACCCAGATCCGCGACCCCGACCCCGCCGACCTGCCGTTCATCCGACGCATGATGCTCAATCAGGATCCCCCGGAGCACGGGCGGTTGAGGCGGCTCGTCAGCCGGGCCTTCACACCCGGGCGGATCGAGCGCTTCGCTAGCACCGCGCGCGACCGGGCCCGCGAGCTGCTCGGCGCCGCGTTCGCGGACGGCGGCGAGGTGGACCTCGTCCGGACCGTCACCGACGACTACGCGCTGCTCAACCTCACCGACCTGCTCGGCGTCCCCGCGAGCGACCGGGGGCTCCTGCACACCTGGACCGAGCGGGTCATCGCCTACCAGGACCCCGACGAGCCGCCCGTCCTCGACGCCGGGGGGCGGCCGGTCAACCCCCGCTCGCCCGCCATGCTCGCCGAGATGTTCGCCTACGCCCAGGAGCTCGCCGCGTACAAACGCGCGCACCCGGCCGACGACGTCATGAGCGTCCTCGCCGCCTCCGAACTCGCCGACGCCGAACTGGAGATGTTCTTCTTCCTGCTGACCGTCGCCGGGAACGACACCGTCCGCAGCGCGGCCCCCGGCGGCATCCTCGCCCTCGCCGAACACCCCGCGGAACAACGGAGGCTGTGGGCGGGAGAGGTCTCCATGGACACGGCCGTGGACGAACTCCTCCGCGTCCACCCGCCCGTGCTCTCCTTCCGGCGCACCGCCGCCCGCGACACCGAGCTGGTCGGCCGGAGGATCCGGGAGGGCGACAAGGTCGTCGTCTTCCACGCCTCCGCCAACCACGACGAGCGCGTCTTCGCCGACCCGCACCGGCTGGACCTCGGACGGACCCCGAACCCGCACGTCTCCTTCGGCGACGGCCCGCACGTCTGCCTCGGCGCCCACTTCGCCCGGCTCCAGCTCCGGGTGTTCTACGAGGAGGTGCGCGCGGCCTGCGGCGGCCTGACCCTCGCCGGGCCGCCCCGCCGGCTCGTCTCGAACTTCATCAACGGGATCAAGTCGCTGCCGGTTCGGCCACGGGAGCCGTCCGTGCCGCACTCGTGACGTCGGCCACCAGCTCCACCACATCGGGGCCGTACGCCTGCGAGTTGACCACCTTCAGGAGGAGCACGAACGAGCCCGAGCGGTGGCGGCGCCCCAACGACTCGTAGTGGCGGGCGAGATAGCGGGTCGCGGCCTGGTTGGTGATCGCCCGCTGCCCGCAGAAGAGGAAGACGGGCCGGCAGTCCTCGCCCACCATGAGACGGGCCAGGATCACGTACTCCTCGACACCGGCGTCCATCCGGTAGCGCTCCGAGCCGATCAGGAACGACCCCTGGTCCGGGCCCCGTTCCACGTCCGTGTTCACCGTGAGCCCCGGCAGCAGCGTCGCGAGGTGCGCGGCCATGCGCCGGTTCGAGCCGGGCCCGCCGACGCAGAACTCCGTCCGGTCGCCGAAGCCCTGGAGTGCCTGGTCGTGCTGGAGTATGCGCGCGTGCGCCCCGCAGTCCTTGATGAGCGCGCAGAGTTCGAGCAGCGCGAACACGTCGTACCGATGCACGGCCGTGGTGCCGCCGGCCTCCTTGTTCACCACGAGCAGGCACTCGGCGCTCCCCGGGAGGCCGAAGAACGCCTGCTTGCGGCGGAGCCTGCGCCGCCATTGGTACGTGCGGCCCAGCCAGCCGAAGGAGGCGCTGACCCCGGTCGCCAGGACCCCGAGCACGATGTTGCGGACGTCGTCGTTCATGTGCGCGCATGCTAGCGGCGAAACGGCCTCCAGTTCGAGGCGGTCCTGACGGAATGAGGCCGGGGAAGTTACGCTGCGCGGACGGTCGTTGACTGGAGGTAGGAATGCGTCGCTCCGCCGCTGGCAAGGTCTCCCTTCTCGCCGTCGCGGCGACGGTGCTCTCGATGGGCGCCGCCGCACCCCCGAAGGCCCCGCCCGCAGCGGATCCGCCCGTCAAGGAACCCGTCGCCGTCGGGTACGGCGGCGCCGTCGCCAGTGTCGACGCCGACGCCTCGGCCGCCGGCATCGAGGTGCTCCGCAAGGGCGGCAACGCGGTCGACGCCGCCGTCGCCGTCGCGGCCGCCCTCGGCGTCACCGAGCCGTACTCGGCGGGCATCGGGGGCGGCGGCTACTTCGTGTACTACGACGCGAAGAGCCGCACCGTACGGACCATCGACGGGCGCGAGACCGCCCCCCGGACCGCGGGTGCGGACCTCTTCACGGAGAACGGCAAGCCCATCCCCTTCGAGGAGGGCCAGACCAGCGGACTCGGCGTCGGCACCCCCGGCACCCCCGCCACCTGGAAGACCGCCCTCGACGCCTGGGGCAGCAAGCGGCTCGGCACCCTCCTCGAACCCGCCGAGCGGCTCGCCCGCGAGGGCTTCACCGTCGACCCCACCTTCCGCTCCCAGACCGCGGCCAACGAGGCCCGGTTCCGCGACTTCCCCGCCACCTCCGCGCTGTTCCTGCCCGGCGGTCAGCTGCCCGTGGTCGGCTCCGTCTTCAAGAACCCCGACCTGGCCCGTACGTACGAGACGCTCGGCCGCGAAGGCGTCGGCGCCCTCTACCGGGGGCCGCTCGCCCGGGACATCGTGAACACCGTCCGCACGCCCCCGGTCCGCGACGGCGCCACCCGGACCGTCCGCGCCGGCGACCTGACGGAGGCCGACCTCGCCGCCTACCGCACCGAGTCCCGCAGGCCCACGAAGGTCTCGTACCGCGGGCTCGACGTCTACGGCATGGCCCCGTCCTCCTCGGGCGGCACGAGCGTCGGCGAGGCGCTGAACATCCTGGAGGGCACCGACCTCTCGAAGGCCTCCCAGGCCCAGTACCTGCACCGCTACATCGAGGCCAGCCGCATCGCCTTCGCCGACCGGGGCCGCTGGGTCGGCGACCCGGCCTTCGAGTCCGTGCCGACGAGCGGTCTGCTCTCCCAGCGGTTCGCCGACTCCCGGGCCTGCCTGATCCGCGACGACGCCGCCCTGACCAGCCCGCTCGCCCCGGGCGACCCGGCCAGTCCGGTGCCCTGCGCGGCCGGGGGAACGGCCGCCCCCACGACGTACGAAGGTGAGAACACCACCCACCTCACCGTGGCCGACAAGTGGGGCGACATCGTCACCTACACGCTCACCATCGAGTCCACCGGCGGCAGCGGCATCACCGTGCCCGGCCGGGGCTTCCTGCTCAACAACGAGCTGACCGACTTCTCCTTCGCCCCGGCGAACCCGGCCGTGCACGACCCGAACCTGCCCGGCCCCGGCAAGCGGCCGCGCTCCTCGATCTCGCCGACGATCGTCCTCGACCGGAACGACCGGCCCGTCCTCGCGCTCGGCTCCCCGGGCGGCGCGACCATCATCACCACCGTCCTCCAGACCCTGACGGGCGTCCTCGACCGGGGTCTGCCGCTCGTCGACGCGATCGCCGCGCCGCGCGCCAGCCAGCGCAACCAGGCCACCACCGAGCTCGAACCGGCCCTGTGGAACAGCCCGTTGAGGGCGGAGCTCGAAGGCATCGGGCACGGCTTCCGGCAGAACCCGGAGATCGGCGCGGCGACCGGTGTCCAGCGCCTGCCGGACGGCCGCTGGGCGGCCGCCGCGGAGACGGTCCGCAGGGGCGGCGGCTCGGCGATGGTGGTCCGGCCGGACGCGGGCTAGAGAACCGTGATGGTCGTACGGCCGTACGCGGGCTGGAAAGCCGTGATGGTCGTACGGCCGTACGCGGGCTAGAGGGCCGTCAGGACGCGCGGGCCGTCGTCCGTGATCGCCACCGTGTGCTCGGCGTGCGACGCGCGCGAGCCGTCGGACGTACGGATCGTCCAGCCGTCCCGCGCCGTGTAGTGCTCGTCCGTGCCGCCGCCGATGAGCATGGGCTCGATCGCGAGCACCATCCCGTGGCGCAGCTTCATGCCCCGGCCCGGGCGTCCCTCGTTGGGGACGCCCGGGTCCTCGTGCATGGCGCGGCCGATGCCGTGCCCGCCGAAGCCGTCCGGGATGCCGTATCCCGCGTCCCGGCAGACCCGGCCGATCGCGTGGGCGATGTCGCCGATGCGGTTGCCGACGACGGCCGCGGCGATGCCGGCCGCCAGGGCCTCCTCCGCCGTCGCGATGAGGCGCGTGTCCTCCGGCCGCGCGGGGCCGACCGTGAAGCTGACGGCCGCGTCGCCGGCCCAGCCGCCCAGTGTCGCCCCGCAGTCCACGGAGACGAGGTCGCCCGGGGCGAGGCGCGTCCCGTCCGGGATGCCGTGCACGATCGCGTCGTTCACGGAGACGCACACGACCGCGGGGAACGGCACCGGGGCCCACTCCGGGTGGTAGTCGAGGAAGGGGGAGCCGGCGCCCGCCCCGGTGAGCACGGCGCGGGCGGCCCGGTCGAGCTCGGTGAGCGGGACGCCGGGCGCCGCCTTCTCTCGTACGGCCGCCAGGGCGCGGGCCACCACCCGGCCCGACTCACGCATGGCCGCCAGGGATTCGTTCGTCTTGATCTCCACCATGACCAATTACTATACCGGTATTAGAATGGCGTCATGGTACGCACACCCCTGACCCCCGAAGAGCGCGAGCGCGGCGAGCGCCTGGGCCTGCTCCTGCGCGCGGCGCGCGGCGAGCGGTCCATGGTCGAGATCGCCGCGGCCGCCGGCCTCTCCGCCGAGACCCTCCGCAAGATCGAGACCGGCCGGGCCCCGACCCCGGCCTTCTTCACCGTCGCGGCCCTGGCCGGGGTCCTCCACCTCTCCATGGACGAGCTCGTGGTGCTCTGCACCCCCGTCGGCGCTTCCTAGGACGCCACCGCGAGCTGCACCCGGCTGTGGCGCGGGCGCTCGACCTCGTCCAGGAGGGCGAGCGCCAGATCGGCGTGGGCGATGCGGCCCGGGCCGTCGAGCACCGTGCCCACCGACGTCCGGTAGCCGCCCGTCCGCTCCGCCTCCGCGTTCAGGTCCATCCCCGGGACCACCATCAGCCAGTCGAGCCCGGGCCCGGCCTCCGCCGTGAGCAGCTCGAACTCGGCCACGTGGCCCTGGGAGAACGTCCGGTACTGCTCCGGGAAATCGGGTGCGTCCATGATCCGTACCCCGGGGGCGGTCTCCAGGGTCGTGGCGATGCCCAGGGTGAGCAGCCGGCCGACGCCCGCCTCGGTGAGCCCGGCGACCATCGCCTTCGCGGCTGCCGTGAAGAAGTCGACCGAGGGCATGTCGAGACGGACCGCCGCGTTCACCGCCGCGTCATGGCCCGCCGCGAGCGCCGCCACCGAGGCCGCGTCCGTCGCGTCCCCCCGTACGAGCGTGATCCCCGCGCCCTCCAGGTCGCGGTACGCGGCCGGGTCGCGGACCACGGCCGTCACCCGGTGGCCACGGGCCACGGCCTCCGCGACGGCCGCCCGGCCGACCCGCCCGCCGGCGCCGAAGACGATGATGTTCCTGCTGCTGTCGTTGTCCATGCGGGGACCGTAGGACGGGCACCCCTGGTTACTTCAACGGTACTGGGTTAGCGTCGGCGCATGATCGAGAAGTCCGCCCCGGAGCCGCTGAGCCCCTCCCTCTTCCACGATCCCGACTGCGGCGGAGGCCCCGCCCAGCCCATCCGCGTCGGCGGCAAGTGGACCGCGATGGTGCTCCGCTGCCTGGAGGACGGGGCGCCCCGCCGCTTCTCCGAACTCCGCGTCCCCCTGCACTGGATCACCCCCAAGGTCCTCACCGAGACCCTCCGTGCCATGGAGCGCGACGGCTTCCTCTCCCGTACGGTCCACGACGAGAACCCGCCCCGCGTCGAGTACGCGCTCACCGCCCTCGGCCGGTCCCTCATCGCCCCGCTCGACACGGCCTGCGACTGGGCGCGCACCCACACGCCCGAGATCACCGAGGCCCGCACCGCGTACGAACAGGCCGCGTCCTAAGCTCCCGGGCATGATGCCCGAAGAGCTGCGGCGCGGCCGCTACGTCAGCCTGACCACCTTCCGGAAGAACGGCACGGCGGTCGCGACACCCGTCTGGTACGCGGTGGAGGGCTCCGAGCTGTACGTGTGGACCCGCTCCGACTCCTGGAAGGTCAGGCGGCTGCGCAGCGACTCCCGGGTCGAGGTGGCCGTCTGCGACCTGCGCGGCAACATCGCCGAGGGCGCCGGACGGTTCGCCGGGACGGGGCGCCTCGTGGAGGGGGAGGAGCTGCGCCGCATCCGGCGCCTGCTCGCGCGCAAGTACACCTGGCAGTACTGGCTGACCGACGTGCCGGCCATGCTCGTCCGGCTCGGCAAGCGCCCGCACACCGGGATCGTCGTCACGTTCTGAAAACGGTCCGTAGTCGTCCCGTAACACGACTGCGGTCCAATACCCCCGGACCGGAAGGCTCCAGTCGACTGCGGGGCAGGTGCGTGACGCGTGACGGTGTTTCGAATCCCGGTGGAAGTCGCCGCGTTCACGCGCTGGCTGGCCGAGCTCTGCGGCCGTGTCCCACCGGGCGCGGGCTGGTACGGGGTCTTCGCCGCCCGCGACCCGGAGGGCCTGCGCGCCTGCCTCGACGGGGCCGACATCCTGCCCTGGGACATCGTCGAGTCCCTCTGCCAGGACGCCGGCGAACCCGTCGGCGGGCCGTTCGCCACGCACGGCCGGTTCTTGTACGAGGCGGCCGCGCGCGTCCACGACGGCCGGCCCGGCGGGGCGGAGGCCCTCGCGGAACGCCGGGACCTGATGGAGGACGAGCGCCGGTACGCCGAGACCCGGAGCCGCGAACTCGCCGAGCGGCTGCGCGGCACCCAGGACCCGGCGGAGGCCGCCCGCCTGGAGCACGACCTCGCCTGGACCCACGACGACCACGCGCGGGCGGCGGCACGCGTCAGGGACCTGACGGGCAGGCTGGTCCGCCTGGGGAGGGGCTCTGCCGCGGCGGCGCCGAGAACACCCTGCGCTTCACCGGCCGCCCCGGCCTCGGCCACGGCGCGTGCCGCCGCTGACGCGAAGCCCGTCAAGGCCGGGCGGCGCCCCCGGGGTGCCCGGTACGCCTGGCTGGAGGAGGGGGCCGAGGCGGCGGCGGATCCGGCGCCGCTGCCCGCGCTCCCGGCCGGGGGAGCGGCACCCCGCGGGGCCCGCTTCGGAGGAGCGGCCCCGGCGGAGGCCCCCGCCGCGGAGCCCGCCACCGACCCCGTGGAAGCCGACCCCGTGGAAGCCGACCGCGCCGCGGCCAACGCGGTCTACGCCCTCCGGCGCCTCCGCGCACAGGGCCGCAGCGGCGAGGCGCACGCACTGCTCTGCGAGGCGCTCGCCGGGCCGCCGGCGCGGCTGCCCGCGCTCGCGGAGCAGCTGCACCGGGCCGGGCTCGGCGCCGACTGGGCCACCCTGCTCTGGGAGGCGGCCTCGCTGCCGCCCGCCCGGCTCGCCGCCGTCGCGGGCGTGCTCGCCGACGCGGGCCGGACGGCCGACTGCGAGCAGCTGCTCCGGCAGGGCGTGTCCCGCCCGGCCGAGGAGCTCGCCGGGGCCTGCGCGGCGCTGCGCGCCGAGGGCCACCACCGCGAGGCACGCGCGCTGCTGACCGCGTTCGTCCGGGTCCGTACCCCCGAGGACGCCGCCCGGCTCGCGACGCTGGACCCGCACGGACTCGTCCCCCACGTGCTGGCCGCGGCCCGCGCCGTGTCCGCGTCCCGGGAGCGCGACCTGCTCCACGCCCTGCGGGTGGCGGGCCTGGCGGGGTGACAACGGGGGCCCGTATCCGTACTGGTCAGTACGTGTCGGTACGTGTCCGACGTGGACTACTCGGGTATGAAACATGATCGACCCGGCCGCTTCGCGGCGGCGGTCTTGCTCCGGGGTGTGACGGGGCTTACGTTCTCCTCCTACGCACCGCGTCTACGTGCGTAGAGGCTCTCTGACGCCGTGCCGAAGGAGCAGCTCATGACCGCTGTCGTACGCGCCGCGCTCGTCCAGGCCACCTGGACCGGCGACACCGAATCCATGATCGCCAAACACGAGGAGCACGCCCGCGAGGCCGCCCGGCAGGGCGCCAAGGTGATCGGCTTCCAGGAGGTGTTCAACGCCCCCTACTTCTGCCAGGTCCAGGAGCCCGAGCACTACCGCTGGGCCGAGCCGGTCCCGGACGGCCCGACCGTCCGCCGGATGCGGGACCTCGCCCGCGAGACCGGCATGGTGATCGTCGTCCCCGTCTTCGAGGTCGAGAGCGAGGGCTTCTACTACAACACCGCCGCCGTGATCGACGCCGACGGCAGCTACCTCGGCAAGTACCGCAAGCACCACATCCCGCAGGTCAAGGGCTTCTGGGAGAAGTACTACTTCCGCCCGGGCAACGCCGGCTGGCCGGTCTTCGACACCGCCGTCGGGCGGATCGGCGTCTACATCTGCTACGACCGCCACTTCCCGGAGGGCTGGCGCCAACTCGGCCTCAACGGCGCCCAGCTGGTCTACAACCCGTCGGCCACCCACCGCGGCCTCTCCTCGTACCTCTGGCAGCTGGAGCAGCCCGCAGCCGCCGTCGCCAACGAGTACTTCGTCGCCGCCATCAACCGGGTCGGCATCGAGGAGTACGGCGACAACGACTTCTACGGCACCAGCTACTTCGTCGACCCGCGCGGTCAGTTCGTCGGCGAGGTCGCCTCCGACAAGGCGGAGGAACTCGTCGTCCGTGACCTCGACTTCGGCCTCATCGAGCAGGTCCGGCAGCAGTGGGCGTTCTACCGGGACCGCCGCCCCGACGCGTACGACGGGCTGGTGCAGCCGTGAGCAGCCTCTACGACCGGCACAAGGCCGTCATCCCCGACTGGATCGCCCTCTACTACCGCGACCCCATCGAGATCACCCACGGCGAGGGCCGCCACGTCTGGGACGCCGACGGGCGCAAGTACCTCGACTTCTTCGGCGGCATCCTCACCACCATGACCGCCCACGCCCTGCCCGAGGTCACCAAGGCCGTCGCCGAGCAGGCCGGGCGGATCATCCACTCCTCGACGCTCTACCTCAACCGGCCCATGGTGGAGCTCGCCGAGCGCGTCGCCGGCCTCTCCGGCATCCCCGACGCCCGGGTCTTCTTCACCACCTCCGGCACCGAGGCCAACGACACGGCCCTCCTCCTGGCCACCGCGTACCGCCGCTCGAACCAGATCCTGGCGATGCGCAACAGCTACCACGGCCGCTCGTTCTCCACCGTCGGCATCACCGGCAACCGGGCCTGGTCGCCCACCGGCCTCTCGCCGCTCCAGACCCTCTACGTGCACGGCGGCGTCCGCGGCCGCGGCCCGTACGCCGGGCTCACCGACGAGCAGTTCACCGCGGCGTGCGTCGCCGACCTGGAGGACATGCTCGGCCAGACCCGCGCGGGCGTCGCCGCGCTCATCGCCGAACCCATCCAGGGCGTCGGCGGCTTCACCTCCCCGCCCGACGGCCTGTACGCCGCGTTCCGCCGCGTCCTCGACCGGCACGGCATCCTCTGGATCTCCGACGAGGTGCAGACCGGCTGGGGCCGCACCGGCGAGCACTTCTGGGGCTGGCAGGCGCACGGCCAGGCCGGACCGCCCGACATCCTCACCTTCGCCAAGGGCATCGGGAACGGCATGTCCATCGGCGGCGTCGTCGCCCGTGCCGAGGTCATGAACTGCCTCGACGCCAACTCCATCTCCACCTTCGGCGGTTCACCGATCACGATGGCCGCCGGACTCGCCAACCTGTCCTACCTCCTGGAGCACGACCTCCAGGGCAACGCCCGCCGCGTCGGCGGTCTGCTCATCGAGCGCGTCCGGGCCGCCGCGGCCGGAGTCGCGGCCGTACGGGAGGTCAGGGGCCGCGGCCTGATGATCGGCCTCGAACTCACCGAACCGGGCACCGACCGGGCGAACCCGGACGCGGCCACCGCCGTCCTGGAGGCCGCCCGCGAGAACGGCCTGCTCATCGGCAAGGGCGGCGGCCACAACACCAGCACCCTGCGCATCGCCCCGCCGCTCTCGCTCACCGTCTCCGAGGCCGAGGAAGGTGCCGCGATCCTCGAACAGGCCCTCCGATCGCTCTAGTTGGCAGGGGAGAAGTCCCGTGAGCACCCGTACCCTCATCCGCGGCGGTCTCGTCGTCACCGCCGCCGACGAAGTCCACGCCGACGTGCTGATCGAGGACGGCCGCGTCGTCGCCCTCGCCGCGCACGGCTCGGACGTCGCGGCCGGCTGGACCGCCGACCGGATCATCGACGCCACCGACCGCTACGTGCTGCCCGGCGGCGTCGACGCCCACACCCACATGGAGCTGCCCTTCGGCGGCACCTTCGCCTCCGACACCTTCGAGACCGGCACCCGCGCCGCCGCCTGGGGCGGCACCACCACCATCGTCGACTTCGCCGTCCAGACCGTCGGCCACAGCCTGCGCGAAGGACTCGACGCCTGGTACGCCAAGGCGGACGGCAACTGCGCGATCGACTACGCCTTCCACATGATCCTCTCCGACGTCAACGACCACACGCTCAAGGAGATGGACAAGCTCGTCCAGGAGGGCATCACCTCCTTCAAGCTCTTCATGGCCTACCCCGGCGTCTTCTACAGCGACGACGGCCGGATCCTGCGCGCCATGCAGCGCTCCGCCGACAACGGCGGGCTGATCATGATGCACGCGGAGAACGGCATCGCGATCGACGTCCTCGTCGAGCAGGCGCTCGCCCGGGGCGAGACCGACCCCCGCTACCACGGGGAGGTCCGCAAGGCCCTGCTGGAGGCCGAGGCGACCCACCGCGCGATCCAGCTGGCGCGGGTCGCGGGGGCTCCGCTGTACGTCGTGCACGTCTCCGCCGAGGAGGCCGTCGCGGAGCTGGCAGCCGCCCGGGACAAGGGACTGCCGGTCTTCGGGGAGTCCTGTCCGCAGTACCTGTTCCTGTCGACGGACAACCTGGCGGAGCCGGGCTTCGAGGGCGCCAAGTACGTGTGCAGCACGCCGCTGCGGCCGAAGGAGCACCAGGCGGCGCTGTGGCGGGGGCTGCGGACGAACGACCTCCAGGTGGTGTCGACCGACCACTGTCCGTTCTGCTTCGTCGGGCAGAAGGACCTCGGGCGGGGCGACTTCTCCAAGATCCCCAATGGTCTGCCGGGGGTGGAGAACCGTATGGACCTCCTCCACCAGGCGGTCGTGGACGGGCACATCAGCCGCCGCCGGTGGATCGAGATCGCCTGCGCGACCCCGGCCCGGATGTTCGGCCTCTACCCGCAGAAGGGCACGATCGCGCCCGGTGCCGACGCGGACATCGTCGTCTACGACCCGCACGCCACGCAGACCCTGTCGGCCGCGACCCACCACATGAACGTCGACTACTCCGCGTACGAGGGGAAGACGATCACCGGCCAGGTCGAGACGGTCCTCTCGCGCGGCGAACTCGTCATCGACCAGCGGAAGTTCACCGGCCGGGCCGGACACGGCGCGTTCACCCCCCGCTCCACCTGCCAGTACCTGAACTAGGAGAACGACGTTGGACTTCGGACTCGTCCTGCAGACCGACCCGCCCGCCTCGCAGGTCGTCGGCCTGATGCGCCGCGCGGAGCGCAACGGCTTCCGCTACGGCTGGACCTTCGACTCCGCCGTGCTGTGGCAGGAGCCCTTCGTCATCTACAGCCAGATCCTCGCCAACACCACCAAGCTGCACGTGGGCACGATGGTGACGAACCCGGGGACGCGGACCTGGGAGGTGACGGCCTCCACGTTCGCGACCCTGAACGACATGTACGGCAACCGGACCGTCTGCGGCATCGGCCGCGGCGACTCCGCCATGCGCGTCGCCGGGCGCAGGCCCAACACCCTGGCCCGGCTCGGCGAGGCCATCGAGGTCATCCGCGACCTCGCGGAAGGGCGGGAGGCCGAGGTCGACGGCAACCCGATCCGCATCCCCTGGATCAAGAACGGCAAGCTGCCGGTGTGGATGGCCGCGTACGGCCCCAAGGCGCTGGCCCTGGCGGGGCAGAAGGCCGACGGGTTCATCCTCCAGCTCGCCGACCCGTTCCTCACGGAGTGGATGGTCAAGGCGGTCCGTCAGGCCGCCGCCGACGCGGGCCGCGACCCCGACGCGCTCACCATCTGCGTCGCCGCCCCGGCCTACGTGGGGGACGACCTGGCGCACGCGCGTGACCAGTGCCGCTGGTTCGGCGGGATGGTCGGCAACCACGTCGCCGATCTGGTCGCCAAGTACGGCGAGCACTCCGACATGGTGCCGGAGGAGCTCACCGCGTACATCAAGGACCGGCAGGGCTACGACTACTCCCACCACGGCCGGGCCGACAACCCCGACACCGCCTTCGTCCCCGACGAGATCGTCGACCGCTTCTGCCTGCTCGGCCCCGCCGAGGCCCACATCGAGAAGCTGCGGCACCTCAAGGACCTCGGCGTCGACCAGTTCGCCGTCTACGACATGCACGACAACCGCGAGGGCACCATCGACGCGTACGGCTCCGAGATCATCCCCGCCCTCAACGCCTGACGCGGGGCCGCGGTCCGGCAGACGGCCCCGGACGGCCACATCGTCTTTCGCTTCATGCGGCAGTCCGCCCGGGGCTTTCCGGCGCCAGGCGGTGGATGGCTCGTGACCGGTCAGGAATCGAGAAGCCCCGGCCGCCACCCACCCCCTAGCGTGATGGTCATGGCAACCACCGCTTCCACCGCAGCCCACACGTCCCTCG